>JAOZVT010001175.1 GCA_025869455.1 Prosthecobacter sp. | reverse complement strand
AGCAGTCTCGGCACGCTTTTTCGTATCAGCACTTGGGGTGAATCTCACGGTCCCGGTGTGGGCGTCGTCATTGATGGCTGCCCCCCACGCATCCCATTGGCAGTGGAAGATATTCAGCATGAGCTGGATCGTCGCCGCCCTGGGCAGAGCAAGATCGTGACGCCGCGCAAGGAAGATGACAAAGCGGAGATCCTTTCGGGGGTCTTGGATGGAATGACCTTGGGAACGCCGATTGGCCTTTTTGTGCGCAATACAGACCAGCGCCCCTCTGCCTACACCGAGATGCAGCAGGCGTATCGGCCAAGTCACGCTGACTACACGTACGATGCGAAGTACGGCATTCGGGCGATTTCAGGAGGCGGCCGCTCTAGCGCCAGAGAGACCATAGGACGCGTCGCAGCGGGTGCGATAGCACAACGGGTGCTGAAGGCGTCTCTGCCGTCTTTCGTGTGCCTTGCTTACGTCAAAACGATCCAGCATCTGGAGGCCAAGGTGCCTGAGGATCTGAACTCTGCTTTGATCGAGTCCAACATTGTCCGAACCTGCGATCCAGAAGCCGCTGAGAAGATGATCGAACTCATCGAAAACGTGCGCAGTGAAGGAAACAGTGTGGGTGGAACCATCGAATGCGTGGTTCGCGGCGTGCCTCCAGGGTTGGGTGAACCTGTTTTTGATAAATTGGAAGCTGATCTGGCCAAGGCGATGATGAGTTTGCCGGCGACGAAGGGCTTTGAGATCGGCAGCGGTTTCGCAGGAACGCTGATGACCGGTCTGGAGCACAATGACGAGTTTTACATGGACGGTGCTAAAGTCCGGACGCGCTCCAACCGGAGTGGTGGTATCCAAGGTGGCATCAGCAATGGCGAGGAAATCGTCTTTAGGGTGGCCTTCAAGCCCACAGCGACGGTGCTGCGCGAGCAGAAGACCGTGACGAATACCGGTGAGGACACCACGCTGTCTGCCCGTGGTCGCCATGATGCCTGTGTGCTGCCGCGTGCGGTGCCGATGGTGGAGGCGATGGTGCACCTAGTTCTGGTGGATCATTGGCTGCGCCAGAGAGCGCAGGTGGCTAAATAAGGCCCCATCAAATCCTGATGATCTTTTGGATCATCAAAAGCAAAAAGGCCAAACGAGTTCTTCGTTTGGCCTTTTGTTTGAAGATGTGCTTCCTCAGAGAGAGCTCTTATTCCTTGAATTTGCCTTCCTTGGCCAGCTTGTGGCGAAACTTCGCGACCTTGGGGCTGACGACGGCTTGGCAGTAGCCTTGGTTTGGATTGTTGGCGAAGTAGTCCTGATGATAGTCCTCAGCAGGGTAGAATTTCTTCAGAGGCAAGATCTCAGTCACAATGGGGTGATCCCAATCTTTCTGAGCGGCTTTCATGGATTCTTCGGCGATCTTCTTTTGGTCGTCGTTCGTATAGTAGATCCCGGAGCGGTATTGGGTGCCGCTGTCATTTCCCTGGCGGTTGAGGGTGGTCGGATCATGGGCGACCCAGAAGTAATCGACGATTTCTTTGTAACTGATGACGGCTGGGTCGAACTCGATCTGTACAGCTTCAACGTGGCCAGTATCGCCTGAGCATACTTGCTTATAGGTGGGGTTCTCGACCGTGCCGTTGCAGTAGCCACTGACGACGGTTTTGACACCTTTGAGCATTTCATACTGGGCCTCCGTGCACCAGAAGCAACCGCCTGCGAGCACGGCTGTTTCTGTTTTACCCGGCGAAGGGGCTGGGTCTGCGGCGATTGCGGGAGAGAGAGCGGTGGACATGGCGGCAAAAATAGACAGGAAGGTTTTCATGGTCACAGGAAGGATACGTTCGTGAAGACGACTCATTGCGAGATAATGGCTGTCAAAGTTTCTAGGATAAAGGGTTCGTTTGTTGTGAGAGGCAGATGATCTGTTTATTCCAGCAGAAGGTAGCCTCGACAATTTCGTGCCCAGTCTCTAGGCTAGGCATAAACCGACCTGCGATATGAAAGCGTTTCTCTTTTCCCTGTTACTGACTGTTTCTGCTCATGCCTTGACCACTGAACCGCCAAACATTGTTCTGGTCATGGCTGATGATCAGGGCTGGGGCGATATGGCCTATAATGGGCATCCCCAGATTAAGACGCCGAACTTTGATGCGATGGCTAAGGAGGCGATCCGGTTTGATAATTTTCATTCGGCGGCTCCAGTCTGTTCCCCGACGCGGGGCAGTGTCTTGACTGGAAGAACACCGAATCGTTTTGCCTGTTTTTCTTGGGGTCATCCGATTCGTCCGCAGGAAATCTCCTTACCCCAGGTTTTAAAAGAAGCTGGGTATGTGACTGGTCATTATGGCAAGTGGCACTTGGGTGGAGTACAAAAAGCCAGTCCGGTAAGCCCTGGAGCCTGCGGTTTTGATCACTGGATTTCAGCTCCTAACTTTTTTGATCTTGATCCTGTTCTGAGTGATGAGGGAACGGCCAAACAGTTTCGCGGAGATAGCTCCGATGTCACCGCCGATTTGGCGATCCAGTTCATTCGCGAGCAGTCGC
>JAOZVT010001174.1 GCA_025869455.1 Prosthecobacter sp. | reverse complement strand
CATCAGCCAGCCCACGGAGTCCTCAGGGTATTCGCGGTTACGCATCCACTGGCGGGCCTTATCAATCGGAGCGGCTGCTAAGATGGCACAGCGATGCTCATCGGTCATTTCGTGCAACACTTGCTGGGCGACCATGGGGTTCAGTTCCTCCAGAACACGTACCCCATCCGTAGGCGGCAATGTTTCTAAAAGGTCAGCAGCATCGTAGGGGGCGCGTTCGCGGACATCTTCGAGAAGGTTGGCTTCTGCTTCCGTACTCATATTGAGATCACATAACCTTCTGTGCTAGGCCTGTCCACGTTTGCCTGAAGTTATTGAAGGACGTGTTTTAAAAAAGCTGAGAGAATGGTCAAGTGGGACAAGTAGAAAAGAGACACAACATGAGAATTTGGGATTTACATTGTCACCTTAGCGGAGTCGCTGGCCTAACTCCGGAGGAGCGGCTTGGAAACCTATTGCGTTATGCAGATCGGGTCGGCATTGAGCGGCTATGCATCTACCTGGGGCTGAAATTTGTACAGGACCCGAGTCCAGATGATCTCATGCGGCAAAATGACGAGGTGCTGCGAGCTCTGGCCAAGTATCCTGATCGTGCTCTGGGTTTTGTCTATCTGAGTGCCAAGCATGTCCAAAGCAGTCTTGCTGAGCTTGAGCGTTGTGTGGCCAATGGACCGATGGTCGGAATCAAGCTCTGGATTGCTGAGCGGTGCACCAGCCCGGATCTTGATCCTTTGATTTCGCGCGCGGCAGAACTGAAGGCGGTGATATTTCAACACACGTGGTTTAAGACCATGGAAAACCAGCCTGGAGAATCCACCCCTGCTGACATGGCCACCTTGGCGCAGCGTTTCCCCCATGTGCCGATGATCTGCGGACATACGGGAGGCACTTGGGAATTAGGCGTGCGTGCCATCCGCGCGCACAAGAATCTTTATGCGGACCTAGCGGGCAGTGATCCCACGGCGGGGATGACGGAAATGGCCGTGAGAGAACTGGGGGCCAATCGCGTCATTTATGGAAGTGATGCAGGTGGGCGTAGCTTTGCCAGTCAGTTGGCCAAAGTGCATGGAGCGCAGATTTCTGAGGCTGATAAACAGCGCATCTTTTGTGATAACCTCCGCCAACTCATGCTGCCGATTTTCAAAAAGAAAGGTATTCAAGCATGACTCAGATTTCCCTATTACGTCGTCATTTTCTAGCTCAGACGGTGGCCTTGGCCTCCCTGCCTTGGGCTAGCCGTGCTGCAAAGGAAAGCACAGCGATGTTGATCGACTGCAATGCGCATTTGGGCGCACATCCGAATCGGGATCTGATGCCAGTGACCGAGGCGTTTCTGGCTAAGCGAGGGATTGATGAAGCCTGGGTCGCTCCGATCGAAGGCTTGTTGCATCGTGACATCGCTACGGTGAATGCAAGGCATGTGGCACGCTGTGGAGGCCCACTGCGCCCCGTTGGCGTGGTGCATCCTGGCTTGCCAGATTGGCAGGATGATTTACGCCGCTGTCTTGAAGAACATGGAATGAAGATCATCCGCCTGTATCCAAACTACCATGGTTACACTCTCGATGATGCGCGTCTGGCCCAGCTTCTGGAGATGACCACGGCCAAAGATGTGCGAGTGCAAATCGTGGCGCAAATGGAAGATCAGCGCACACAGCATCCCCTGATGCAGGTGAAGCCCGTGGATTTTAAACCGTTGGCTTCCCTGATGAAGAGCCTACCTGAAGCTCGTGTGATGGTGCTGAATGCCAACGCCACCATGGCCCAAACCAGCCTGCGTGGTTTAACCAACGTCTGGCTAGACATCGCGATGATTGAAGGCGTCGCCGGGATCGAAAACTTGCTCCTGCAGTGGCCTCTAGATCGCCTCGTCTTCGGCACTCACGCCCCTTTCTTCTATGCCGAATCGTCTTTGCTGAAGCTGCAAGAATCCGACCTCACCGAGCCTCAGCTCTCAGCCATTCGGCAGGGTAGTGCCCAGGCTTGGCTTCCTTAGTGTCCGCAAAATGCATGAACTTGCGGGAAATATGGTGACTGTCCCGAGATTGGGTAAAAGAATATCCTGCTGGAGGTCGATTTGATGACCAATTCGTCTGCTTAGTCCTTGACGATGGCTGTGGGTGGGGCAGGGGGGCTTTGCCAGTTACGATAAACGAATTTTTCTGATTATGGGTTCATGGGATGCAACAAGCTTCGGCAACGATACCGCCAACGATTGGGTGTACGAATTGGAGGAGTGTGACGATCTCTCCTTGATCAAGACAACCATTCAAAAAGTTCTGGATGCAGGTGATGACTACATCGAGGCACCTGAAGCGGAAGAAGCCGTTGCAGCAGCGGAAGTGTTGGCTTGGTTGCAGGGACATCCGGGTCCTGTTAATTCTTACACCGAAAAAGTGGCCCTTTGGGTCTCTGAAAATCCATTGAATGTGCCTTCTTCCTTGGTGGAAAAAGCGCTTTTTGTTCTGGATCGAATTTTGGACGATTCCTCTGAGCTCAATGAGCAGTGGGATGGTGATGCTAAGTGGGCGGCT
>JAOZVT010001173.1 GCA_025869455.1 Prosthecobacter sp. | reverse complement strand
GATAAGCAATGATCGCCAGGGTCTCCAGCGCAGGCTGACTGAGGCGCTGTACTTTTTTACCAGGATAAAGTGCCCGGCACCACTCCACATAGTCCACTTTGGCACAGAGTCGCCAACCATGACTGCGCTCCACGATGGTGAAGGCGCGGCCATCTTGCTCGTAGTGGGCCACGAGTTGGTCAATGGCTTCGCGGATGCTGAGTTCGTCGATTTGGAGCAGAGGCTCCACCCACTCCGGCGCGGTTTCGCCTTCTGGGGTGGCCTCTTTGATGTCCTTGGCCGTATCCTTCACCGCCGTCACCATCTGCGTCAGAGGCAGTGGCTCCTGTGTGGCGAAGAGCAGGGATTCAACAATGGCGGACAGTTCCATGACGGGCTGAGTATCCAAGCGAGGGTGCGGGGGGAGTCAAGCCGGGCTTCGGCGGGCCGTGCGCTGAGAATCTGTGTTTTTTTCCGACACGGACACTTGGCGCGGAGAGAACTTCCCGCCAAGATGCGCGCATGCTCCGCCCTACCTTGCTTCCACTTTTGCTGCTGCTCGGCACCAGCCTCCAGGCCGCACCCGACTATTTTCCGCCTCCAGATAGCGAAGGCGGCTGGCGCGAGGCGAAGGCGGAAAAGGAAGCGCGTGATCTGGCTGGCATAGACACCTCCAAGCTGGAACCTGCCTACGTCAATGTGGAGCGCTCCACCGCCAATGGGGGTCTCGTGGTCGTGCGTCGGGGTTACCTCGTATTTGAGCGTTATTTTGGCAAAGCCAGCCGCAATGCCAATCCCGACATGGCCTCCACGGGCAAGGCCTTTTGCAGTATCGCTTGCGGTATCATGCTGGATGAGTTCAAGGATAAGATCCCTGAGGGGTTGGATACCAAGGTCTTCACGGAAAAGTACATGCCTCAGGCTTTCCCGCTGAATGACCCACGCAAGGCGGACATCAAGCTGGGCCAACTGCTCAGCATGACCGCTGGTTATTGGGGAGAAGGGCAGGGCCCCACGGGTTACGTGAAGGGAAATCCGAAACCGCGCTCTTTGAAGCCTGTGAAAGGCCAGGACATACGCGATATTGACCATTCCTCCCTCAGTGTCCCGCTGTGGTGTGATCCAGGCGCGGGATACTCCTACTCGTCACCGTCTCCGCACATTGCCAGCATGGTGTTGCGCAATGTCAGCGGCATGGAGCTGAAGGATTTTATCAACGAGCGACTGGCCAAGCCGCAGGGCTGGGGCGCGTGGAATTATTGCCTGTTTCGGGGCGATGTGGTCATGGAGCACGCCAACGGTGCTGGCAGCACGGCGCTGCATGCCACGGATGTCATGCGTTTTGGCTACTGCCTGGCCCAAAACGGCAAGTGGAAAGACCAGCAACTGGTCCCGCCCGCCTACATCCAGAAATGCCAAACCTGGAGTCCCTACAATCCGCATACCCCTTTCAGCCTTCAGTTTGAGCACAATGCCGACGGCCATGTGGCCGGTGTACCGCGCGATGCTTTTTGGAAATCCGGTGCTGGAGGTTTCTGCCTGTATGTGGTGCCTTCTCTAGACCTCGTGGTTTACAAGCTTGGCGGCAAAGACGGACAGTATGATGAAAAGCTGACCCGCATTCCCCAGCCCCCCGCCACCAGTGATCGCAGCAACTGGCAACCAGTGGTGTCGAATGCCTTCATGGAAGCCCCCGGTGGCCTGGGCCGCATCCTAGAGATGGTCTGTGCAGCGGTGCGGGTGGATTGATGGCTGGCGAAGCGGTTTGCGAGATCAATTCTCGCTAGGCACTGATTCTTTAGGTTGTCTTGCAGACTCGCTAAGCCGCAATATCACTTTAGCAATTCACGGATTTTGCTGGCTGACTTAAATGCACTTGCGTTCAAAATCTGGTATTTGAGCGCAAGCAGAGTGACGTCTTCTAAGGTCTGGTATTTATCCCGAATTGCCTCCACATCCTGTGACCAACGGTCACCATAACTTTTAATCTGTTTCGCCTGTTCTGCGGTTGAAACAGCAGGACCTGATGGGCCATAAAGCGCCAAGTATTCCCGTAGCCTGGAGGCTGATTTCTCTGCTCCAATACGAAGTAGTGCCTCTTCCATGAGTGGAAGGTGCCCGTCATCAACATTGTATTCCAGTGCAGACAGACCTCCACAGCTCATACGATACACATATTCATAGACTAGGCGCACCGTCTGCTCCTCCAAACTTAAAGCCTCAAGCCCGGCTTTGTCTTCCCAATCAGCGAGCAGAAAACATGGATGGGGTAGATCACGAACGCGGAGCAATGTCTCAGCAGCATCTTTGGAGATCTTGATGTCATCATTGATGAGACCTAGAAGCAATTGTTCCGCTTTTTCGGAATCATGCTGATGCAGAAAGATGAGAACTTCTAGGTAGGCACGACCGATATTGAGATCCAATTGAATGCTTTGGAAATGGGTGACCCATTGCAATAGCAATTCATGATTTAAGGTAACTTTGTGACGGTAGAAGCTGGCGAGAAGCTCTTCGAAATACAAATAGTCAGGCGATAAATATTCCGGGTGAGTA
>JAOZVT010001172.1 GCA_025869455.1 Prosthecobacter sp. | reverse complement strand
CAATGTTCACCAAAGGCTGGTTTGGCCAGAAAGTAGTCCACCACCTTTTCATAAGCCTCTTGAGAAAGGGAGGTCTCTGGCGCTGAAGGTAAAAAATCCTGCAACTCCTTCAGGGTCGGCGGCAGACCTGTAAGATCAAGCGCGACTCGGCGGATCAGGGCATAAGGCGCGGCTTGTTTGGCATACGAAAGTTTTTCCTTCTTCAACCGATCCATCAAGAAAGCATCCACGGGATTGATCGTCCCGGGTTGAATCTTGGGCACGGGTGACCTAACCACCTTTTCGTAACTCCAATGTTTGCCCCATTTAGCGCCTTCTTGAATCCATTGTTTCAGCAGCGCCACTTGATCTGGCGAGATGATTTTGTGCTGCTTGGGTGGAGGCATCACTTCATCCTGGTCGGTGGTAAGGATGCGCTGCAAAAGAGCACTCTTGTCAGGGTTCCCTGGAACTACGGCGAAGACTCCATCGTTGTTGGATTTGGCACTGGCTTCTTCATCCAAACGTAAACCCGCCTCGCGTTTGCTTTCGTCGGGTCCATGACAGAAAAAGCAATTCTCCGAGAGGATGGGGCGGATTTGTTTGGAAAAGTCCACAGCGGCCAACTCAGGACGGAGTGGCATCAAAACGGCTGCGAAGATGTAAAATAACCGGGGCATGTGACTTCCAATAGTACGCTGATCGAGGCTTCATCATGCCTAACGGCTGAAAAGATTGAAAAGGAAACCACGCTAACGGGAAATCTGCCATGAATTGCGGGGATACTCCATGCCCAAAGCAGGCTCTTTCCATTTGGCAGGAAAGCCAGGTCAGGCGGGCTGCGTTTCACCAGGGTGAACCGCCTGCTGATCATTTTGTCTTTGCTGGGATCTTCAGCCTATGCTGTGGACTTCTCTCAAGACGTACTGCCTGTCTTGCAACGGGCCTGTTTTGAATGCCACGGCAGTGATGTGGCGAAGGCGGGTCTGCGACTGGATGAAAAAACGGGAGCGCTCAAAGGCAGTGAGCATGGCGCGGTGATCGTTCCAGGCAAACCGGAGGAGAGCGAGCTGCTGCGGCGTGTGTCTCTGCCACGAACGGACAAGAAGGCGATGCCGAGACGTGGCGCGCCCTTGAAGCAGGACGAAATCGCCAAATTAAAGGACTGGATCACAGCGGGTGCTGTCTGGCCAGACAGTGTCACCACGGCCAAGCATTGGGCTTACATACCCCCGGTAAAAGCGGAAGTACCCAAGGCCGTTTTCTATGCTCATGAGAACCATGAATCGGTGAATCCGATAGATGCTTTTGTGGCGGAGAGATTGCAGCAGGCCGAGTTAAAACCTTCACCTGAGGCACCCGCCTACACCTTGATTCGACGCGTGTTTTTTGATCTCACGGGTTTACCTCCCACGCCTGAAGCTTTGCAGCAGTATCTACCCAAGTCGGCGTCTGAACCGCTCTCATCCGAGACTTATGCGACCGTGGTGGACGATCTTTTGAAGTCGCCAGAGTTCGGCGTGAAATGGGCGAGGCACTGGTTAGACCTGGCACGCTACGCAGACTCCCACGGTTTCCAAAGGGATGATCTGCGGGAGATCTGGGGTTATCGAGATTGGGTGGTGAAGGCACTGAATGAAGACATGCCGTTTGATCAGTTCACTCTGGAGCAGGTTGCCGGAGATCTTTTGCCAAATCCCACACCGGATCAAATCATCGCCACTGGCTTTCATCGCTGCACCCCGACGAATGTCGAAGCCGGCACAGAACCCGAGGAGAGCCGCATCAATCAAGTCATTGATCGGGTCAATACCACAGGAGCTGTTTGGCTAGGCAGTACGCTGGAGTGTGCGCAGTGTCATAACCACAAGTATGATTCGTTTAGCCAGAAGGATTACTATCAGATGCTGGCCTACTTCAATAACACGGCCAAGGAAGCAGAGCGGACGAATCCCAAGACCCCAGGGTCCATCCAGTTTGATGGTGTGCCGTATGCGATGGAGGACGCGAGCAAGGTACAGGAGCGAAAGAAGCTGACTGTGCAGATGAAGGGGCTTCAGGAGCGACTAACAAAAGAAGTGTCCAAGCCAGAAGGGCCTGGAAAACCGACTCCAGAAAAAACAGCCATCGTGGCCCTGAAGCCGATGGAGATTCAAACAACCTCCAGCGCGAAGGCTGAGGTGCAGGCAGATCAAAGCATCCTCTTCACGGGTGAAGTGCCAAATGCTGATACTTACACAGTTACCTTTGATCTTACTCCTGGCGCAATCAGCGGCCTGATGATTGAGGCCCTGACAGATCCATCTCTTGCTGGCACTGGCCCTGGGCGTGGAGGTGCAGATCGGCCTAATTTTGTGCTTCAGCAGATGGACGTATCCGTGCTGGACCCTCAAGGAACGAGCAACGCGCTCAGCTTTGAGGATGCTTACGCGAGCTTTTCCCAGAAGAAATTTGAAGCGGCGGGACTGATCGACCAAGACCCGAATACCGGCTGGGCCATCAATCCGCAATTTCACAAAGCTCACTGGGCGGCTTTCTCTCTCAAAAAGCCTGTCCAAG
>JAOZVT010001171.1 GCA_025869455.1 Prosthecobacter sp. | reverse complement strand
GTGATCTCCAAGCTCGAGCAGCCTGACAAAGTCGGTTTTGTCGTGGAGCAAGAGGCGCTTCGTTATCGCGATGGCCAAGGCGGCGACCCTATCGTCGTTCTACGGGAGGAATTGACCGTGACGCTTCAGGTAGTGGCTGGCGCCTATGAGATAGATTACGAATACACTCAGACCAATGTCACGGAGCACTCTCTCTTATTACCAGCCTATCGCTATGGGGGTGGGCTAGCGTACCGCGCGCCGCTGGATTGGAACCAAGACAACAGTGATTACCTGACGAGCGAGGGTAAAACCCGCCAGGATAGCCACATGACACGCGCCCGCTGGGTGGAGATGCATGGGCCGACTAGCCTAGGGGCAGCCAGTGTCACCGTTTTATCCCACCCTTCCAATCATGATGCCCCGCAGCACCTGCGTACCTGGGACAATGGAAAGGTGTTTCTGAATTTCGTGCCTATTCAGGAAACTGGCTGGGAGATTCCCGCCGGGAAGTCGGCCACGCATCGATACAGGCTCGTGATAGCCGATGGTCAGGCTTCGCCAGCCGATTTGGACCAACGCTGGCAACGATATGCTGCGGAGTAACATTGACTTCCCTGCCCTTTTCCGCGATTTCACCCTTTCACCACTATGAGCCAACCCAATGCTTTTGATCTCACCGGCCGCACGGCCTTTGTTTCTGGAACTTCACGCGGCCTGGGGGAGCGTTTTGCGCTGACCCTGGCTAAAGCTGGAGCCGATCTCATTATCTCCAGTCGTACCTTGGACTCCCTTAAAGACATGGAGAAGCAGGTGACGGATCTCGGACGCAAGTGCCTGCCTTTAGAACTGGATGTACGCTCGATCGATAGCATCACCGCCGCAGTCGCCGCCGCCAAAGAGCAGGTGGATAAGATTGATATCTTGGTCAACAACGCTGGCTGCAATGTGCGCAAGCCTGCCACCGAGATCACTTGGGATGATTGGAACCTCGTCGTGGATACCAATCTGCGCGGCACCTTCTTCCTAGCTCAACAAGTGGCCAAACAATTCATGATCCCCGCTGGCTATGGTCGCATCATTAACATTGGCTCAGTCACCTGCGTGGCAGGTTATGCAGGCTTAGCGCCATATGGTGCTAGCCGTGGGGGCGTGCGTCAGATGACGATGAGTTTGGCCCATGATTGGGGTAAATACGGCATCACCGTGAATGTGCTGGCCCCAGGCTGGTTCAAGACTTCCCAAAACCGCGTCATGTATGAAGATGCAGGCTGGGTGGAGTATCTGACGGAGCGCATTCCACTGGGGCGCCCAGGGGCCATGGATGATCTGGAAGGGCCGCTGCTTTTCCTGGCCGCTGAAGAAAGCCGCTACGTGACGGGTCAAATCTTGTTGGTGGATGGCGGGATCTCCGTTGGGGCGACACGCGCCCTCCCTGCTAAGAAGTAACTTCTCATTCGCATCCCCTCCTACCCAACTCATGGACGCCAGTACCCAGCAACTCATCCAAGCTGCCATCACCGAAGACATCGGCAGTGGCGACATTACGGCTCATTATTTTGTGCCGGAAGACTCCACCTCTCAGGCCAAGATCGTGGCTCGGGAATCAGGCGTGGTGGCGGGTATGGAGGTGGCGCTGCGGGTTTTTCAGGAGATTGAGCCGCGTATTCAGACGAAGGCTCTCTTAATAGATGGAGCTGCGTTTTCTCCAGGGGATGTGCTCTTGGAGATCGCGGGTCCTAGCCGGGGCATCTTGACTGCTGAGCGCACGGCTTTGAACTTTCTCCAAAGACTCTGTGGCGTGGCGACGATGGCCAGACGTTATGTCGAAGCTGTGAAACCTCATCCCGTACAGATTTGGGATACACGCAAGACCACGCCCGGCTGGCGATTGCTTGAGAAAGCCGCAGTAAAAGCAGGCGGTGGTACCAATCACCGCATGGGTTTGTATGATCATGTTATGGTGAAGGATAACCACCTTGCCGCCCATGGTTCCTTAGCGGATCTGCAGACCTCCATTGACCGAGTCCGGCAAGAACGTCCTGGCACACGCATTCAACTGGAAGCGGACAATCTCAAGCAAGTCTCTGACTTCCTCACGCTCCGTGGTGTGGATATGCTGCTATTAGATAACATGGGGCCAGATCGTTTAAGAGAGGCGGTCAGTCTGAATGCCGGGCGGCTGTGGTTGGAGGCCAGTGGTGGCATCACGCTGGAAACCATCCGCGACATTGCCGCGACAGGCGTGAATGCGATTTCCGTGGGTGCGCTCACGCACTCCGCACGCGCCTTGGATTTAGGCTTGGATTTCAGTTAGGAACTCCACGGTTTATCGGCTAAATAAGGTCTTCCAGACAGGGCAATACCTGCGTAGCGTTTGGCTTTCCTGATCATGCTCGACCCCTTTGTCACGCTAAGTGAAGCTGGCTTCTCCCCCAGGGATGAGCCCAGCAGCCTTGAGCCTGGACTTTGGACACCGGAACTCATCTCTAGCCTGGATTGGCTGCGCCTAGCGGAACTCG
>JAOZVT010001170.1 GCA_025869455.1 Prosthecobacter sp. | reverse complement strand
CATGGCTATGCTTGTGAAACCAAGCAGGTGATGACGGCTCAAGATCTCCGTTCTGCACTCTCTGTGGAGGGGTGGGATATTATTTTATGTGACTATGTCATGCCTGGGTTTGATGCCCTGGCGGCCCTGGAAATCGTCAAGCAGCAGGGGGTGGACATTCCTGTAATTATTGTATCCGGTACGGTGGGGGAAGATGTGGCGGTGGCTTCTCTGAAGCATGGGGCACAAGATTACATCTTGAAGCAAAATCTCATGCGTTTAGGCCCTGCCGTGGATGGCGAACTAGCTGCGGTATCCTCTCGGCGGTATGGTCGCCTGCTTGAAGCTATTGCCAATAGTCATTCTGAGGTTTTGGAGATGATCTTAAATGGTTCACCGCTGACGCCGATATTGGATTACATCGTCCGCCGTATTGAGGAATTAAGTTGGAATGAAGTTTTATGTTCCATCCTGCTTACCAATGATGAAGGGATTCATCTTGTCGCAGGGGCTTCTCCAAATTTACCAGAGGAGTATGTCCGCCTAACGACACCTGTGGAGATTGGGGAGGGCATCGGCTCTTGTGGGCAGGCTGCCGCCTTGAAGGAGACGGTGATTATTGAGGATGTGTGGGTTCACTCAAATTGGGAAAAGTTGTGGCCGATTGTTCGTAAGTACGGACTGCGGGCCTGCTGGTCTGTTCCTGTCTTTTCTTCAGGGCGCGAAGTGGTCGGTACCATGGCTATGTATTACCGCACCCCTCGCGCACCGACGTCTGAAGAACTGCGCTGGGTGGAGTCTGCGGCCAAATTGGTTGGGGTTGCCATTGAACGATGTCGTTCTGAAGTGCGACTTCGGGAGCAATTGGAAGAGCTTCTTCGCTGGCAAAATGCGATGTTGAATCGAGAAGATCGCGTGCAGCAATTGAAAGCCGAAGTAAATGATCTGATTGTACGTCTGGGAGAACCGATTCGTTATCCCAGCCAGGCCTGATCATGAAAGCACCCATTCCCGAAGATGAAGATGAACGTCTTGCCGTTTTGCGCGAGTATGACATTTTGGATACACCAGCGGAAGTGTCTTTTGATGAGTTGGTGCAACTAGCTGCCGACATTTGTCAGACGCCGATTGCGAGGGTGTCTTTGCTTGATGAAGCGCGAGAGTGGTCAAAAGCACAGGTCGGAATGAATGTGGTGGAGACTCCCAGAGATGTTTCATTTTGTGCTTATGCCATTCTGAATAAGGATGAGGTGTTGGAGATAAGGGACACGCATCTTGATGAACGCTTTGTAGATAATCCATTCGTTACAGGGGAACCGCATATTCGCTTTTATGCGGGAGTCCCCCTAGTGGTGCGTGAGCACCAAGTTCTGGGGGCGCTGTGTGTGATGGATCATGAACCGCGTACTTTGACATCGGCCCAGTCAGAGGCATTGAAGGCGCTGAGCCGGAATGTCGTGTCACAACTGGAACTGAAGCTCTGTGTAAAGCAATTGGCTGCGGAAACGATGGAGAAAGAATTCGTTTCCGAACAGTTGCTGGAGCAGACTGCTCAGTTAGCACGTAGTGAGGAGGAGACGAAAAGGTTACTCGAGCTGGCCGATAAATCTCGCAATGCTCTGCTGAGTGTTTTGGAGGATGAGCAGCGTTTGGGGCGTGAGCTGCGGCGCTGGGCAGATGCCTTTGAAAATTGTGCCCAGGGTATTTTGATTGGAATACCTACGGATAAGCGTATTTTTGCCTGCAATGGAGCTCTGGCTTGTTTGCATGGACGCAGTGCAGATGAAATTGTAGGTCTTTCATTGCTGGAACTTTTTCCGCCAGAAGATCATTCACGATTGCTAGAACTCATCAACCATGCGGATTTGGAAGGGCAATCTCAATTTGAAATGCCCATCATCCATGCGGATGGGACCAAGCTCGAGGCGCAGGTGGATTTGGTGAGTGTCAAGGGGGGGGAGAATGAGCCTCTCTATTGGGTGGTCACTATTCAAAACATCACTGAACGCAAGATGGCGGATCTGCTGTTAGCCCGTACGAACCGGGCGCTGAAGATGATGTCCGCCTGCAATGAGTCTCTGGTGCGTGCGACTGATGAGCAGCATTTGCTCGCAGAGGTGTGCCGTTTGGCGGTGGAGATCGGCGGCTATCGTCTAGCCTGGGTCGGTTATGCGATGCATGATGAAGATCATTCCATCCAGCCCATGGCCCATGCCGGGCATGAAGCTGGGTATCTGAATCACATTCATCTAAGTTGGGCGGAAAGTGCGCCTTCAGGTATGGGACCGGCGGCACGGTGCATTCGTGGTGAGAAAATGGTGATTTGTGAAGACATCAAGGCCGAATCTGCTGGATTCTTGTGGAAAGATGCCGCCCTCAGCCGTGGCTATCAGAGCATGGTTTGCCTTCCCCTGCATAATGAGAAGCGGACCTTTGGCCTGCTGGCCCTTTATGCTTCGGAGGTTCAACAGGTGGGGGATGATGAGATCAAGCTGCTACAGGAAATGGCTGAAGATTTGGCCTTT
>JAOZVT010001169.1 GCA_025869455.1 Prosthecobacter sp. | reverse complement strand
ACCTCAGCCGACGACGGTAGATAAGAGCCAGAAGATTATGTTCTCCATCATGCCGATCTTCTTCCTCTTCATCTCCTACAACTTCGCTTCCGCCCTCTCCCTCTATTGGTCCACTCAGAACCTCTTTGCGATCTTCCAGAGCCGAGTCATGAAGCTTTACATGAAAGAGCCCACTCTTGAAAAGGTTGCCCCAGCACCCAAAGGAGCTCCCTCTAAGAACCCTTTCTTCAATCCGATGAACCCCAATCATAAGGAGAAGAAGACCAAGGGTAAAACTCCAAAGCTGGGAGGTTAGACATCCGTCGTGTGCGGTGCATCCCCGCAGCCCACACGACCTAACCACCAATAAAATAATTCACAGTTACACTGTTAGTTATCCCCAGGCATCTGCGCTCTAGCGCAGATGTTTTGTATAGGGGCATCTCACCAGAGATAATGCACTGAGTCTCCTTGATGAAAAACTGAGCTTGGTCAAAAAAAATCGCCGCAAGCTGAATATAGCGAGAGAACTTTCGTCGAATGGACTGAACCCCAAGTTCAGCATCATGAAAAAAATCATCGCCATCCTCGCTGTTGTCACCGGCATCGGTTTCTTCACACCGACTGAATCGAGCGCCCGTGATTATTGTCACAATGATCGCCGTATCGTCAGCTACCATTCCTGCGGAGCACCGGTTTATTCCGTCTATCAAGTCTATGGACGTGATCGCTGGGGTCGCCCCATCGGGCGTTGGGTCACTCAGAGCGTGAGCCACAGTTCATGCCGCACTTGCTACCCAAGTTACAGCAGCGGTCATCATCACCACCACTACAGCAGCAGCTACCGCACCGTTGTTCCAGTATCACCACGTCGGACTGGATTCTTCTTCTCTTTTGGCCGCTGATTACAGTCGCAACTTCGTGACTTTCTCCGCCGTAGATTCCCAAAGGATCTGCGGCGGTTTTGTTTTCTTGATTTGCATTTCGCAAGCTTCTGCCTCCCGTTCTCACCATGCAACCAAACAGCCTACGCATCCGCCTTTCAGCCTTCCTTGGATTGATCGCCATTGTGCTGGGTGCCCAAGGTGCCCACGGTAAAATACACGATGCGCTCCTGGCCGCAGGTACTCTAGATAACTGGAAGACAGCCGTGAGCTACCACCTACCTCACTCTATCCTGCTCCTCGTGCTGGCGCTGCTGGGTTCGGCTGGTGGAAAATGTGGATCTTGGTCTTGGCGTTGTCTTTATGCAGGGGTGCTCCTTTTCAGCGGTTCTCTGTATCTGCATGCGCTGACCCAAGTAAAATGGCTCGTTTATGTCACCCCTGTCGGTGGACTCAGCATAATGGTCGGCTGGGGGCTTTTAATTTTTTCGCGCTGGCAACGCGCGTGATTTTAACATCAACTCACAGGCAATGATTGAGTCTTGAGGCAATGGCTCGTATTGTTTTTATATCTGAATGTCCCGCCCAACTGCTGACACCCCGCCCCCACCAGATTTCCATGGTGATGGAGGACTGTCCCCAGCGAACTCGGATGCAGGCATTCATCTGCCAGCGCCACCGCGCGGCCCACGTGGTCCACGTGACAAAGACGGACCACCATCCCATCGAGACGATATCCTGATTCCTGACTACACCCTGATCAAGCGCGTCGGCTCAGGTGCCTATGGGGAAGTCTGGCTGGCCCAAAGTGTGACGGGGGCCTATCGAGCCGTCAAAATCGTCTGGCGTGAAGACTTCGAACTAACCCGCACCTTCCACCGTGAATTTCTAGGCATTCAGCAGTTTGAGCCAATCTCACGCGGGCATCCATGCATGGTTCACATTCTGCATGTCGGCTGGAATGAAGACCGTGGCTTCTACTACTGTGTCATGGAATTGGCGGATGACGCGGAGGAAGGCCCTAACTTTGAAAGCGTCCACACCTACGTACCACGCACCCTAGGTACCGATATGAAGCGGCATGGACGCCTGGATCTGGTCTTTTGCCGAGATGCAGGGGTGTACTTGGCCGACGCACTCTACTACATGCACAATCGCGGCCTAACCCACCGCGATATCAAACCCTCCAACATCATTTTCTGTGGTGGGGTCTGCAAGCTGGCGGACATTGGTCTCGTGGCCGGATTTGGCGAGCGTACCTTTGTCGGCACCGAAGGTTTTGTTCCCCCCGAAGGACCAGGCACGCCTCAAGCCGATATCTACAGCCTGGGAAAAGTGCTCTATGAAATGAGCAGTGGGAAAGACCGGATGGAATTCCCCGAAGTACCGACCAATCTCGGAGATGATGAATGGCCCTTTTGGTTAGATCTCAATCGAGTCATCTGCAAAGCCTGCGCCCCAGACCTGAAAGAACGTTTTCAGACAGCAGGTGAATTTGCAGAGGCGCTGCAACGCGTGGGTGAAAAGAAGCAAGAAAGCTTCATCCGCCGCTTTAGCCGTGCGGCTATCATCACACTTCTAGGCTCAGCCTTGGCAGGTGCTGGAATCACGGCGGCTAAATATCAGGAACAGTGGTCTTACACACTCCCACTGCCTGTTAAAGCGGCCCCGCCGCTGCCCCAGCCGCCTCAAAAAG
>JAOZVT010001168.1 GCA_025869455.1 Prosthecobacter sp. | reverse complement strand
AGGGTAGGGGGATGAAATTGAGAAAACCCTGGTGTTAAGCTTCAGGGTTGAGGGGAAATTTAGGGTGGAGCTTCAGTCGAAGTTGAAGATTGAGCCTCTGCGCACTGAGCCCTTTTTTCTTCTGAGTGGCAACATCCGTTTTTGCTGGGTGGCACAGGGTCATAGCCTTGGCCTCCCCAGGGGTTGCAGCGCAAGATTCGTAACGTGCCCAACCAACTGCCTGTAAAAAAACCGCGTTTTTCCACGGCTTGAAGGAAGTATTCCGAACATGTCGGAGTGAATCGGCAGCCAGATCCAGGGCCACCGACAAAATGTAAAATGGGGGAGATGACGCGCTGGTAACCACGAATGAGGATGCGGACGAGCCATTTCATGGAGAGGGCGGCATGGGTTTCAAGAGAAGACCCTGACGCTTTGCCAAGCGGAGCCAATCTTGCTCCATTTCTGCAAAGTCAGCTTCTGCTGCCCGCCAACGGGCAATGGTGACAATCTGCCACCCTGGGGCAATTTCTGCCCGATGTGCCCGGATGATTTCCCGGATTTGACGCCGTACACGGTTGCGCGCGACTGCGTTTCCCAGACGCTTGCTGGTGACCAGACCGAACTGAAAGTCAGCGATAGATTCATCACGCAGCAGTGCCAGGACAAAAAAGCGGCCCGCCTGACTGCGTCCTTTCTCTTTGACCCGCGCAAAATCGCGAGACTCCTTCAGGTGAAGGCGGGAGGGAAGACGCATGGGGCGGGCCTGCCTGCACTAGGCGTGCTGCTGCACGTGGCGCTTGTAATGGATCTCCACGCCCACTGGCATGAGACGCTTGCGACCGCGTGCGCGACGACGACGCAGAATGTCGCGGCCATTTTCTGTCTTCATGCGTTTACGGAAGCCGAACTGGCGTTTCCGTGTGCGCTTGGATGCTTGGTAAGTCCTCTTGGGCATAATCTTTTGGGGTGCTAAAACGTCTTTTTCCTCTCACAGCGGGCCTGGCGCATCGTCAAAAACAGCCTAGCCCCAGCAACAGGGGGCGCGAGATTACGCAGTCTAGAGGCTTTGTCAAATACGTGCTGAGTCCTGTCTGTGATCTTCGTAACCTAAAATTAGCTGACTTTCAGCAGTTCGACGTCAAAAATCAGTGCCTCATTAGGCCCAATGTCACGTCCAGCACCACGGGATCCGTAGGCAAGCTTGGAGGGAATGTAGAAGCGAAATTTAGCGCCTTCTTTCATGATTTGCACGCCTTCAGTCCAGCCCGCAATGACTCGGTTTAATGGGAATTCGATGGGTTCTTTCCGGCGATACGAGCTATCAAAGACGGTGCCGTCAATCAAAGTGCCTTCGTAATGAACCAGCACGGTGTCCGTGGCTTTTGGGCTTTTCCCAGCGCCTTCGGTGATCACTTTATATTGCAGACCACTGGCGGTTACGGTGACGCCTTCTTTTTTGGCGTTGTCTTCAAGAAATTTTTCTCCTTTGGCGAGTGCGATGTCAGACATGGTGGTGAATTAAGGTTAGT
>JAOZVT010001167.1 GCA_025869455.1 Prosthecobacter sp. | reverse complement strand
GTCTATGGAGCCGTGAGTGCCTTGAAGAAGTTTGAGCCGCAAAAATACGGTAACTATGACATGCAGTGGCTGGCCTATGTGGGCGGTCCGCGTGAATCCCGCCGGATCGTGGGTGACTTCATCCTGCCGGGTGAAGACATGGTGAATGGGGTGATCCAGCCGGATGCCTGTGTGCCGACGACCTGGGACCAGGATCTGCATTATCCAAAGGAGCAGTATGCCGTGGCCTATCCTAACAACCCCTTCATTTCACGCGCTCAGTTTGGCAAACATACAGATCGTAAAAATGGTTATCCGGTGCCGTATCGTTGCCTGTATTCCAAGGACATTGGAAACCTGTTCATGGCCGGTCGTAACATCAGTGTGGACCGTTTTGCCCTGGGTAGCACACGCGTGATGCGCACCTGCGGGATGTTTGGTGAAGTGGTGGGTAAGGCGGCCTGGATCAGCGTGCGTCATCACACCACCCCGCGTGGCGTGTATGAGCAGTATCTGGACATCCTGAAGGATCTGATGAGCCAGCCTGGGGCCATGCGTCGCGATAGCCTGGAAGGTGAGCTTTATCTGCCTGCCAATGCTAAGAAGTTGCCCGAGGTGGTCAGTGAGACGATTGATCCGAAGAAGCTGGAAGGCCTTGTCATTGATGATGAAGACGCTGAATTAACCGGCAAGTGGACCAAGGGCGAAGGCCTGAAGCCTTTCGTGGGAAGCCATTACAGCTTTGGCCAGGATAAGGGCGCGAGTGCTCGCTTCTCCTTTGCTGTGAAGGAAAGCGGTACCTACGATGTACGCATCTTCTGGCAGCCTCATGCGAATCGTGCCAAGGCCGCTCCGATCACGGTGCTGAGCGCGGATGGTGAGAAGAAACTGTATGTGAACCAGACCCAACCTGCGGGTGGTCTGCAAGGCGTGCATAGCATCGGCACCTTCAAGTTCAATGCCGGTGAAGAAGCCTCCGTCACCTTCACAACCGAAGGTTCCCAGGGCAATGTTCACTTGGATGCCGTGCAGGTAGTGAAGCAGTAATCCTGATTCCTTTTAAAGGCCGATCTTCCATTGAGGAGGATCGGCCTTTTTTGTTAGGTTTGTTTCATGGTGAACTTTTTCTGAGTGGATCGTCTAATGGATCTATGCATCATGTTACAGGATCGTGACTCGCTAAATCTTGTTTGATAGGATGATGAATCTTAGGGTGAATCATGTTAAGAAGGGTTCTGTTAATTTTTCAATTCTCCGGGTGGCTTTTGGGCGCAACGATTGGCCTTTCCCTGCCAGACATGGTTCAGGGTCAAGGTCTAGGCCTCTATCCCAATGGTGCGCTAAACTCAGATTATGACATGCTCAGCAATGCCGAAGAGCTTGTGAATGGAACAAATCCCTACCTGACTGATACCGATGGCGACTACATCGTGGATAGCGATGAAATCTTGATTACGGGTACCAATCCGCTTTTAGCTGACTCGGATCAAAATGGCTTCTCAGATTATGAAGATTGGGTCACGGCGAATCCTCAACTTTGGGACGTGAATAAAAATGCCCTCTGGGATGAACGAGATCTCCAGACTAACGACTACAGCGCCTTCTTGGAGTATTTTTGGTGGCCAACATCTCTTCTCACAGACTATGACGGAGATGGCATCTGTGATCGGGACGAAGTCCTCTACGGCAATATCAGCAGATTTAACTATCGCAATGCAGATTCAGATGCTGATGGCATTCCAGATGGAGACGAATGGAATGGCCCTAATCGCTGGGATCCGACCGATTATGATCATGATGGACTCTCGGCCACCCAGGAGGCTGGTTGGCCTTCTTCCGATCCCAATAATCCCGATACCGATGGCGACGGTCTAACCGATGGAGCGGATCGCTATTTCGGTGATCCACGTTATGCTGACGCAGATGGTGATGGCCTGACGGACTATTTTGAACTGATTCACAACTCTTACCCTTATCACGGAAATTACGATGAGGACAATCTCAGTGATGCCTTAGAAATCGCGATTGGAACTAACCCTGTTGCTTATGATAGTGATATGGATGGAATCGACGACGGCTCTGAATACTACGGCTGGACCTTTCTTCTGAATCAAGGCACCGATCCCACCAAGATTGATTCCGATGGCGATTTTCTGACGGACTGGGAAGAAATTTCTAGCTGGTACAGTGGCAATTGGGCTTTGTTCTCTCAGAAGTATCTCGACCCCAACAATCCTGACACGGATGGGGATGGTCTGCTGGACTACCAGGAGGTCAATCTCACGGACTCTGATGGCGGCGGTATTCCCAATGTGTTTGAGCACTACTACGGCCTGAACCCCAACCTCGCTGCCGATGATTTGGGTGATCTGGATAACGATGGAGAAACCAATCTGGCTGAATACCTAGCGGGTCAATTGCTGGATGGGAACTATGGCCCACACTATGACTGGGACCGCGATGGCATGACCAATGTCTGGGAAATAGCGCAGGGTCTTGATCCCACGGATCCCCTAGACGCATACGATGACCCCGATGCAGATTTCCTTTTCAATATTGAGGAGTTCCAGGCGCGCAGTGACCC
>JAOZVT010001166.1 GCA_025869455.1 Prosthecobacter sp. | reverse complement strand
CCCGAGAAGGCCCCAACCTCAGCCACGGGAGCAATGTTTAAGGCGGTGATCTCCAGTTGCGCTGAACTGGAGAGAAAGGCTTCGTTACCAGTCTGTGCAGCCTGGATCAGTACAATCCCTGCCGTGGTGAAGCTCAACTGACTGCCCTCTATGATCCCCGGTCCACTGATTACGGAAAAGGTCACCGGGGTAAGCTCCCGGTCCGAAGTTGCTGCCAAAGAGACCGACGAGACATAAGAAACCGATGTGGGCACGGCTGGGCTAAAGGTGATGATCTGGCTGCCCTTTACCACGGTGAAGCTGCGGCTAACAGGCTCTGCGGTTGCGAAACTGGCACTTCCTTCTTGGCTGGCCTGGATTGTAACCAAGCCCGGGGCACTGAAGGTGACTGTATTGCCATTAAGACTGGCAATGTCTGCGCCTGCTGTGATCATGTAGCTGACTGGCAACTGGCTGCTCGCCGCAGCATTGAGCAGTAGCGGTGTGCCGCAGCTCTGCTCGGCAATGACAGGGAAATCAATGCTCTGAGTGGTGATGGAAAACTGAGTCGGGATAGCCGCATTCCAGGCGGTCTCATCTCCACGCTGCCATGCCATGAATACCGTCGTGCTACCCATAGCCCCCGTGTGAGTGAAATGATCCCCTTCTAAGCTGCCACTGCCTGAGATGATCTCCAACTCCACAGGCAAGCCACTGCTGGCCTGGATACGACCAGAGGATGCGCCCATAGGTAACGGCAGAATGCTCTGCAGCTCTAATGCTGGTAGGACTGGTGCAATGACCAACGGAGAACGCCCAGCGCCTAAAGTGAGCCGGAAATTTCCAGCGAATCCCGCCGTCCAAAGTGAACCGTCCACCCGCATTGCAACAAGGCTAACATTTCCCGCCTGCACAGCCTTCCACCCGGTACTATTACCGATCTGGCGTGGCGTGGAAATGGATCCATCAATAACTACCCCCTGCTGATAGGTCACATTATTTCCCCAAGTCCAAAGGGTACCATCCTTTTTCACAGCAGCTGTCCACGCGCCACCACAAGAAACCTGAGCCCAATCATTGCCCACCCCCACACGTGTAGGCACGTTGCGATTCGTCGTATTGCCCAGGCCAAGCTGACCGCTGGTATTCAGCCCCCAACCCCATAGGCTGCCATCCGTCTTCAGGGCAAAAGAGGTGTAGCTATTGGTCACGATCTCCGCCCAGTCATTTTCACTCCCGACCCGGGTAAAGGTGGTACGCTGGCTACTATCTCCAACTCCAAGCTGGCCGTATAGATTGTAGCCAGTTGCCCAGAGGGAACCATCCGTCTTCAAAGCTAAGGTATGCGAACCTCCAGCAGCGAGCTTCATCCAATCAGTTTCTACACTGACTTGGTAAGGGGAAGAACGATTCGCTGAACCTCCATCTCCGAGCTGGCTGTTCGTATTAAGCCCCCATGCCCATAGCGTCCCATCGCTACGGATGGCCACAGTGTGGCTGGCCCCCAGGGCCACCTCTAGCCAGGAACTGCCTGTGGAGATGGGTACCGGGCTGTGGCGAGTCGTCGTACTCGCGTCACCGATCTGCCCATATAAATTATACCCCCACGCCCACAAAGAGCCATTTTGTTGGATGCCTGCGGAATAATTTTGACCTGTCGCAATTTTGCTCCAGTTGCTGCTACCGATCCGAATCAAATCCTGTGAGATACTGTTATTGTTACCGATCTGTCCGTAAATGTTGTAACCGAACGCCCAAAGGGAGCCATCATCTTTGGTCAGCAGTGTGTGCGCGTTTGTGTGGCTGACATTCGCCCAATTTTCCGGCTCAACAGCCCGTGTTAATTGCCGAACATTCTTGCCCGTGTACCCGCTTGCATCTCCCCAAGCCATGATGACTCCCGAATCAAGAAGGCCAGCCCCACCTGTTGGACCGAGAGCCAGTGTACTCCAGGCTTCTCCCTGGCGACTGATCTTTACAGGTTGCAGTTGGTTGATGAGATTACCGTTTCCAATCTGTGCCTCGTAGTTACGCCCCCAAGTCCACACAGAGCCATCGATTTTAAGTGCGGCGGAATGATTAAAGGAAGCAGCTACACCCACCCAATCACTATCGCTTCCGATTTGTGCCGGGTTATATTGGGTGGAGGTGGTTCCATTGCCGAGTTGGCCGTTGCCATTGAAACCCCACGTCCAAAGGGTTCCATTTTGCTTGATGGCGAGACAGGTGCCCCCCCCTGCCGCGACCTCCTTCCAATCGGTAGCATTGCCCACCTGAAGCGGAGAAGAAGAACTGCTAGACGTACCATTGCCAAGCTGACCGCTCGTTCCCGAACCCCAAGCCCAAAGAGTACCATTCTTTTTGATAGCCAGAGTATGTGAAGAACCTGCGGTAACGGATTGCCAATCCGAATCGTTACCAATCTTGACTGGCAGATTACGGTTCGTGATGGAACCATCCCCTAGGCGCCCGGATCCATTGTTACCCCAGGCCCATAACGTACCATCTTCCTTTATCGCCATGGAGTGGTCCGACCCAGCTGAAATGCAGATCCAACGTCCCGCTGCGATATTTAAAGGAGACGATTTACTCGTGT
>JAOZVT010001165.1 GCA_025869455.1 Prosthecobacter sp. | reverse complement strand
ATTCACATAATAAAGCTCATCTTCCACGGTGAAGCTTGCGGGCACTCCAGCCATGATCGGGTGCGCTTTCACCGTCTTCACATCGAATGGATGGATTTTATCATGTCCACGTGCGCCACCACCGACAATCTGTGCATTCAGTTCAGGCCAAGTTTGATAACCATACCAAGTGCCTGGATGCAGCATGATGATCCCCTTCCCGGCAGCGGCAAAATCCATGAGCGCTTTCCTATATGCTGTGGTGTCGAAAAACTTCCGGTTCACACTAATGATGGCCACATCGGCCTCAGCAAGTTCGGCTGCGGCTTGATCACGATCTTCAGTATAGTGGACACTGAAGCCAGCGGCCTTCAGGGTCGCCACATCGGTGGTGCCAAAGAAAGTCGCGAAGTTGTGCGAGCTGCCACCGCCAATGACCAGGACTTTGGTTTTACCAGCCTCCCACTGCGGAGCAGAAGCCGGGACCAAAGGCCCGTCACCTTTTCCTCCTTCTTTAGGCTCTTGCTCCGCAGGAACGACTGACTCCTGTGCGCTTGCGGCAGCTTTACCCATGCCTTTCGGTCCTTTTTTCTTGCCCGGGCCTTTGATCGGCATCGGGCGGCTGGAAGTATCCGTGCTTCCCACAGCGGGACCTTTACCTTTGATATCAGCGGTAATGGCGACAATCACCGGTGCAGTAGGATTGTTTTCAGGACTCTCCAGAATCAGCGTCTTTGCCACCCCTTTCTTGGTGAGTTCGAGCGTCAAAAGGCGCATCTGTTGGCCATCGGTGATGCCCTCCACGTATTTGGAACCCGGCACTTCCACATTGCGCACATAGTCAGAAAAATGCACCCCATTGAGGAAGGTGAATGTTTCCTTTTCACCGCTGTCATAGACCACTGTGGCATTTAGCACTGGCACTTCTTCCTTCACCGCAGGCCAGCCCCAACCCGAGATACCACTGAGCAATTGAAGCCGTTTGGTTTCCACATTGATGGCGACTTCCACCTTAGCTGGGTAGGTCGAACTCTGACTCTTCGGAGGCCCGCCTTTCAGGACAATCAAATTGGAACCCGTGGCGCTTTTTTCAGGTGGCTCGATGAAGAAGGGAACGTTCTCGATCTTCAGATTGCCAAACTTAGCCAGCTTAACACGCCCTTGGTTAGGCCCTGGCCCAGCGAAGACACCTTCACGGCTGTCTGCGGTGTAGGCATTGGCCAAGTGAAGAATGCGAAACTGCTTCATGGCATCACCGCAGATGAAGGCCAGGATGTCACGCAGAGCGTCAGGCCCGAGGGCATCCAGCCCTTCCGGCATCAGGCTGCGGCGCGTGTTTTCACGCTTGTCGATGTCCGTCTTGGCAATCTCACGCAGACCGACCTGAGTGGCTAACATGACCGTCGCATTGTTTTCGCCCGTGATGACCCCTTGCAAGGCCTCACCTTTTTTGGTGGTGAAATTGAAAGCCCAAAAGCTAGGGTCCACTTCACGATTTGGATCCACAATGTGAACGAGCAACTCCGCCGGTCCATGAGCGCCCATGCCGTCCAACGGTGGCCCAACCGCAGCGCCAATATCACCGAGTTTGTGACAGACCGCACAGGCAGCGCTGAAGAGCATTTTGCCATTGGCTGCGTTGCCTGGTTTTTCCACTTCAGGGGTCAGCTTGGCAATGATCGCATCCTTGGCCGCATTGTTGATCTGGAAAATCTCATTGGCACGACGTGCGATAGGCTTGTTCGGATGTGAGCGCAATCTTGCAATGTCACCAGGAGCAAAGATAGAACGATCCACGCCACCCGCCTTCACGGCATCCAGCAGAGCATTCGTAGCCTGGGGGCGTTTAAGAATAGCCTCGAAGGCTTTTTGCTGCTGGGCAGGCTTCAGCCGACTCAATGAACTCACGAGTGGCATGACCTCTCCCTTTTCATCCAGCGCATCAATGATAGAAAAAGCCAGCTCCTCTGGCGTATCCTGAAGGCCTAACAGTTGCACACCCGCTTCTGCAATTGCTCCACCGACAGAAACCAAACCTTTGGCCGCATTGATGCGGGCTTCGACAGGTGCCGCCTTGTCGGCAAGGATCGAACTAAGTTTTTCGAGCTGCGTTTTGACTTCACCAGCGAGTACCCCGCCGCTGTCCCACTTCGTCACAAGAGGCAAGGTCGCGGACGCCAGTTCTGGTTGAGCAAGCAGCTTCTTTAATGCTTCGATGAGAGCGGGTGTCAATGTAGGTGCCTCATTCACCTGCTGGGCGATTCCGCGAAGAACTGCGATTTTCAAACCGTCAACCGAAGAATCAGAGGAAGCAGCGACGGAGATAAGCGTAGGGGCAGCGTTGTTGTCCCTTTCTAACGTGGAAGGAAGAACTGCGGCAACGAAAGGTTCAAGTGCAATTGGAGATTCGTATGAAAATGCAGCTTTCAACCACTCAACAGGCTGCACATCCGAAGCCGCCGCAACGATGGCGGATTTAGTCCAATCATCTTTGGCGTTGGTGAAGACCTCGAAGCCTCCGGAATAGTCCACAAAGCCAGCGCTCCAG
>JAOZVT010001164.1 GCA_025869455.1 Prosthecobacter sp. | reverse complement strand
CACGGCAAAGAAGACAGGACTCGTAGAAACTGCCAATACCATCAACGTTGGGCGTAAAAAATTCCTGGTCATGATCTCAATCCGCCTTCTTGTTTTCTTGGTCATGATCCATCGACTCATGGCGCATCTTGGTATGAGGCATCGTCGCGTGATTCGGCGTTGCCTGGTTTGACGTGGTCGCAGTCTTGTTCGGCGCATCCGCAGAAGTAGCAGGTGAATGATCACCACGTTCTTCGACTGCCAATGCTACGCAGGAGAATCCAACCATCAGGCCAAAAGCAAAGAGGCAACCGACCAGCGATTTACGATTTAGGTGTGTGCTCACAGATCGTCTCCTTTACTCATCAACCCGTACTTCACGGAACATGCCCATTTCCATATGGAAAAGCAGGTGGCAGTGATAGGCCCAGCGACCTAAAGCATCGGCGGTTACTCGATAGCTGCGCTTGGTACCCGGTGGCATGTCGATTGTGTGCTTACGTACCATGAACTTGCCGTTTTCATCTTCAAGGTCGCTCCACATTCCATGAAGGTGGATGGGGTGCGTCATCATGGTGTCGTTTACCAAGGTGATGCGAAGACGCTCCCCGTACTTGAGACGAAGGGGCTCAGCATCAGAAAATTTGATGCCGTTGAAGGACCAGGAAAACTTTTCCATGTGACCGGTCAGATGCAGCTCAATGGTGCGATTGGGCTCTCGGCCATCAGGGTCCTGGAAAGTGCTCTTCAGATCTGAGTAAGTGAGCACCCGTCGACCGTTGTTCCGCAAACCGATACCTGGATCGTTCAGTTTTGGCGTTGGGTTCATGGCCTGCATGTCAACCAACGGGTTGTTGGTTTCGGACGCTGGGTGAGATTGCATCTCGCCTCCCATACCGCCCATCCCTGCCATCTGGCTGTGGTCCATGCCGGCCATGTCGGACATGTCGCCTTTGTCCATCCCCGCCATCTTGCTGTGGTCCATGCCGGCCATGTTGGACATGTCACCTTTGTCCATCCCTGCCATCTTGCTATGGTCCATGCCGGCCATGTTGGTCATGTCACCGCTGCCCATGCCGGTCATCCCGGTCATGTCACCTTGGTCCATTCCCTGCATCTTGCTGTGATCCATGCCAGCCATACCTGACATGTCACCCTGTTTCATATCGCCGCCGCCCATGCCAGCCATGCTGCCATGGTCCATGCCAGCCATACCGCCCATGCCCATGTCATCCATGGTCAACAGCGGACGCGGATCGATCGCCGGTACCGGTGTTTTCAGTCCTTCACGAACTGCCAAGGTCCCCCGCGCATAGCCGGTTCTATCCATGGACTGGGCAAAGATTGTGTAAGCCTCCTCGGTGGCAGGCTCAACAATCACATCATAGGTTTCTGCCACGGCGATTCGGAATTCATCGACACTGACTGGTTGGACATATTGGCCGTCGGCCGCCACCACGGTCATTTTCAAACCAGGAATGCGAACATCGAAATAGCTCATCGCTGAGCCATTGATAAAGCGCAGGCGTAGCTTCTCGCCAGGCTTAAAAATACCGGTCCAGTTGCCGTTCGGCGCTTGGCCATTCATGAGGTAGGTGTAGGTATCCCCGCTGACGTCTGCCAGATCAGTTGGGTTCATTTTCATTTCGGCCCACATTTTCCGGTCGGCGACGGCAGCAGACCAGCCTTGCTTGCTGACGTCGTCGATGAAGTCGCCCACGGTACGTTTGTGGTGGTTGTAGTAGTCCGATTGTTTCTTGAGTTTGGCCATGACGCGACCAGGATCCTCATCGGTCCAGTCAGTCAGCATCACCACATAGTCGCGATTGTATTGAAACGGTTCAGGCTCTTTCGAATCGATGACTATTGGCCCGTAAACACCTGCCTGCTCTTGCAACCCAGAATGGCTGTGGTACCAGTACGTGCCGTTTTGATGCACCTTGAACTTGTATTCGTACATGCCGTCGGGCGCGATGCCGTGGAAGCTCAAACCCGGTACGCCATCCATGTTGGCAGGCAAAATAATGCCGTGCCAGTGGATGGAGGTGTCTTGATCCAGACGGTTCTTCACGCGCAGAGTGACCGTCTCCCCTTCGCGCCAACGCAGCAAAGGCCCCGGCAACGAGCCATTGATGGTCATGGCTGTGCGCGGCGAGCCAGTGATGTTTACCGGCGTTTCACCAATAAACAGATCAAATTCGTTGCCGGTGAGGACGCTCGGCAGGCCGGGACTGGTCACTGCCCATACAGGAGTGCGCCACAGACCAAGGCCGCCAAGGATGCCGCCGGCGGCCAGGCCTTTAACGAATGTCCGTCTAGAGGTTTTGGAATGCATGCCGTTTATTTCCAATCAGTCAAAAGGGAGCCGTTCAAATCAACCCGTGAGTTGGCAAGATGAGCTTCGCGTACCGAAAAAAGGACGAATTTTTCATTGCAAGCGAGCTCAGAAATTGCCACATCTAAACCACCTTCGTGATTACATTTCTGTCAGCTTGGCCGCGTGCCTGATCGTTCAGCAGTTTTTATGGTCCATCGCTTTGGCTTTGCTTTCAGCGACAGGTGGTTGAGCGCTCTGCGTTTGAGCTACCTGGTACGATTCCAT
>JAOZVT010001163.1 GCA_025869455.1 Prosthecobacter sp. | reverse complement strand
ATGGTTTGCAGGAAATTGTGACTTCCTTGTTCCGCAAGATGCCTTACGACCTCTTGAAGGATGCGCATGTGGGCGAAGAAGAGTTCTATGCAGCGGTGCCAAATTGGGTCGCTGGCGGTGGTGAAGCTACGGCTGTTGCTGTGGCGGTCTAAGTTTTCTTTTTCAACTGATTGTTAAACCTTAACCTGATACCCATATGGCTGGAGGAGGAGGCGGTGGTGACGGCGAACCGGAGTTTCAAATTGCTCCGATGATTGACGTGTTGTTGGTGTTGCTCATTTTCTTTATGAGCATCACCTCAGCGCAGGTTTTGGAGATTGATAAGGACATCAAGTTACCTGTGGCAGCAGATGCCAAAAAGAAGGACAACAAGAATGCTATGTTTGAAACGGCGATCAACGTACGTTGGATCGCCGCCAAACAGCAGTCCGTTATCAAACTCGATAATCGTGAATTGGATAATGAGCAGATCGTGGAAACCCTCACGAATCTGAAAAACAACAACCCCACCTACCGGGTGATCATTCGCGGAGACCGTGATGTGCCTGCGGTGGAAATCCAGAAAGTCATGGCCTTGATCGCCCAGTCGGGCATTGACGACATTTCTTTCTCAGCCCTCAACAACGATACCTGAATCCATGGCTCACGGAAAACAACATCGTACGTTAGAGTCGGATAATTCGACCATGGGATTCCAGATTGCTCCCATGATTGATGTGGTCTTTGTGATCATGCTATTTTTCATGGTCATGGCAGGTGCCGTGAAAGTGGAGCGCGAGCTCAAAACGCAGCTTCCAGGTCTGGGAACTCCCACTCTGAGTGACGAATCGACCCCGCCGGATGAGATTCTGGTGACGGTGGAGGAGACGGGGATTGTGACGCTGAACGAGGAGGAGTTTGATGGACCTTCGGACAAGGCTTTGCCGACTTTCACCAACACTTTGATGCGCTTGAAGCAAGAGGCTGATAGTCGCGAGGCTAAAGTGATGGTCACGATTCAAGCTGAGGAGCAAGCCCGCTATGAGCGCGTGATTGACGTGCTCAATGCTATGGCGAAGGCCAAGATCGGTAATGTGACCTTTACGGTGGGTGGCGACGACTTCTGAACTTGAGACACGTATCTATATAAACCCTTAACACATCCTGTTATGTCTGATCCTCTTCCTCCACCTTCAGGGGGCGCACCACCGCCTCCGCCATCGGACCCTGGTGCTACTCAGCCCATGGTGTATCCACCAGGCTACCCGCAACCGGGAAATCTGGGTTACCCTGTGCAGGGAGATAATTTGGGCTATCCTGTGCAGCCAAATCTGGGGTATCCAGTACAACCTGGCATGATGCCACCACCGACAGGGTTTCCGCCGCCATCCACGGCGTCAGGCCCTGTGCAGGTAGCTGCTATTGCAGAGGATGAGGAAGCTGTTGCCGTAGAGGCTGCGCCAGGAGAAGTGTTTCACCCTCCGGCGCTCAATCATTTTGAACCTACCGTTTCTCAAAACCCAATCGTTAAGTTTTGGCGTAAGGTGGGTGGTGGTTCCCTGACGCTGAGCTTGGCTATCCATGCGGGTATTTTGATCTTGGGGGGGGCCATTGTGGTCAGTACGCAGATGATTCAAAAGCAGGTGGACTTCCTCCCGGGTGGTGGGACTCAGCAGGGGGCGCAGGCTTCAGCCGAAATGCAGCACAAGGTGCAGCAGAAAAAGCGCACCTCGCTGAATAAAACGATGCCTATGAAGAAGATCGTGAGCACGAGTCAGACTTCAGCGATTTCACTGCCGGATGCGCCGCCTGATCTGCTGGATGTACCGGATGTGAGTTCGGCACTCGGGGGCGGTAGCCTGGGCAGCGGTGGCTTTGGCAAAGCGGGTGCTGGTGGTGGTTTCGGCACGGGAATGGGCATGGGTGGAATGGCTGGTTTTGTGAGTCTGCCGCCTTCGATGAAGCAGCGTTGTTCGACCACGGAGCGTTTGGAAAAATTGCGCCAAAATGGTGGGAATGCGGAATGCGAACGCGCTGTGTCGGCTTCTTTGGAGTGGCTGAAAAGCCAGCAAAATGAAGATGGCTCTTGGGGGCAGGGCGGCGGAAAACGTAACAAAGCGGCGATGACAGGCTTGGCTTTGCTATGCTTCTTAGGCCGCTGTGAAACTCCAGATTCCCCTTTCTATGGAGACAATGTCATGCGTGCCATCATGTTCTTGGTGGAGTTGTCCAAAAAGAATGAATATGGGGCTATCACAGATGATTTCAAAAGCAATGCGGGTGCGTATGAACACGGAATCGCTACCTATGCCCTAGGGGAAATGTACACCTTGGCTCGTCTCGGTAGCAAGCAACTCCCCGGCATGCGTGAGGCTTTTGAAAAAGGCGTGAAACTGATCATCAAATGCCAAAACCAAGCAGATGCTAAAGCTGCCGAAGGTTCCTGGGACTACTACACGAAAAACCTGTCCGAAGGCAAAGCGACTTCGACTCGCGAGGATTTGTCTGTGGCAGGTTGGCAATATCAGGCGCTGAAGGCGGCAAAATACACGGGTTTGAAAATTGATGGGCTGCACAGCGCCATTGATAAAACCTGCGACTATA
>JAOZVT010001162.1 GCA_025869455.1 Prosthecobacter sp. | reverse complement strand
GAGCAAATAATTGACCCGCAAGCCCCTCAGGGTCACTTTTCGCATGAGTTTCATCACGCATAAGTCCTCGTCTCCGCTTGCGTGCCCCTCTCCCCAGATTTAAAGCACCCTTTCAATCGCCATGCCCATGCCGTACCACGTCCTTCCCACTGCCGCTCATAACGATCTCGTCCGCGCCGCCTATGTGCACCGTGGCTACACTGCCGCCGAAGCCGAAGACGCTGCGCGTTTCTGTGAAATGGCCTCCACTCACGGCATCCGCACACACAATGCCATCAAGGCTCTCCACCTGGATCATCTCTTCGGCAGCGCCGTTGGCGGATGCAAGCCAGGGGCTGAAGTGAAAGTGATCGAGAAAAAATTCGCCGCCAGCGAAGTCTGGGATGCCCAGCTCAAGCTCGGCCAAAGCGTGGCCTTCAGCGCCATGGAACGCTGCATGGAGATGGCGGATAAATACGGCATCGGCCAGGTCAGCGTGGACAATGCTTTCCATTACCTCTGGGGTGGTGGTTACGTCATGGACGCCGCTAAAAAAGGTTACATCGCTTACACCAACTGCACCTCCACCCTGGGTGAAGTGGTGCCTTTTGGCGGCAAGTTCCCCGTGCTGGGCACCAACCCACACTCCTGGGGCCTGCCGACTCAAGACGCCTGCGGTTACCCAGTTGTGATTGACTGGGCCACCAGCACCGTGGCCATGGGCCGCGTGCAGCAGCTCAAGCGCGAAGGCAAACCTCTGCCTCCAGGCGCTGCCGTGGATGCTGAAGGCAATCCTACCACCGATGCCAATGCCGCCCAGTGGCTGCTGCCCTTCGGAGCGCACAAAGGCTACGGCCTATCCCTGCTCATTGAGCTCATGGGTGCCATGATCGGCGGTTCCCTGCCAACCCTGCGCGGTGGCGGTGCCCACCCTGACATCAAGGGCAAGCCCCTGGCTCCTGGCGAAAAACGCACCAGCAGCTTCTATTTCCAGGTCATCCATCCAGACGCCATCAGCAGCGGCCTCTTCGCCCAAGGGCGCGACTTCGCTGGCAACATGAAGGCTGTCATTGATGACATCCTCGGCCACGGCAACGAAGGCTGCATGCTCCCAGGCCAGCCTGAAGCCCAAAACGCTGCCCACACCGCCAAAGCGGGTGGCCTTCTCTTCAGCACCGCTGAACTCGATGCCCTCAACGAGATCGCCGACGAGATCGGCGCTGCCCGTTTTGACGCCGCCTCCCTGCCGACCTACGAAACGCCGTAATCACGGCCAGCCATGTCCACCGCCACCGACGAAGACCTCAAGTCCATCCCACGCCACATCGCCATCATCATGGATGGCAATGGGCGCTGGGCCAAGGAACGTAGCCTGCCCAGGACAGAGGGCCATCGTGCGGGGGCAGACACCGTCCGCCGTGTCACCGAAGGCTGCGGCGAGCTCGGGGTGGAATACCTCACCCTTTACGCCTTCTCTTCCGAAAACTGGAAACGCCCCAAGCGTGAGGTGGATGCATTGATGAAATTGCTCGAGCAATTTCTGCGCACCAAGACGCCGGAAATGAAGGAGCAAAACATTCGTCTCCAGGCCATCGGCCGATTGCATGACCTGCCGAAGTCCTGCCAGGACCAGCTGCATCGCTCCGTTGAAGCCACCTCCCAAAACAGCGGTCTCACCCTCATCCTAGCGCTCAGCTATGGCGGGCGCGAGGAGATCATCGACGGCATCAAGAGCTTACTGGAAAGCGTGGAGCGTGGCCACTTGGACAAAGCCATGATCGATGGCGAGGTCTTCAGCAAGCACCTCTACACCCGCTACTATCCAGACCCAGATCTGCTCATTCGCACCAGTGGCGAAATGCGCATCTCGAACTTTCTACTCTGGCAGCTCAGCTACACCGAATTCTACATCACTCCTAGGCTCTGGCCTGACTTCAACAAAGAAGACCTCAAAGACGCCATCCGTGAATACGGCCGCCGCCAGAGACGCTTCGGCGGCATCTAGTCAGCGCCCCACCGCGATCTCAAACTCGGATCCGGCTTTCCTGCCATCAATACAAGTCCTCAGCTTCAAAATGGGCCAACATCTCGTCTGAGGCCGACTCTTCGCCTGATCCCTGCCAGAGGCCATTTTCTGAATAACCAAACGTGCTCGGCAATTGCGACAGCAGCGTCGTCAACTGCCGCTCCAATTCCCGGACAAAGGCCTCAATCGCAGCTCCATACTGCCCTTTGGTTAAAGAGGCCGAGGCAGCCGCAAGGCAGACTTCGAGAGTCACCTCACTGACAAACGGTTCCAAGCCGTAGCCAATCATCACCGCCGTCTGATCATGGATCGTGTCCTGCAAAAACAAGATCCCATGATTGTCACCTCCACGCTCCACCGCGCTGAAAAGGCTACCTTTGTTAAACAGCCAAAAGGCATGGACGGCCAAAGGCATCTCCGGTGCTAAATCCGTCAGAACAGCCGCAAAGGACAGCTGCGGAAACCTTTGATGCAGAGCCTGAATCGTCCGCAAACTGGAGCGCCGCTCACGGGCAGACAAAGCAT
>JAOZVT010001161.1 GCA_025869455.1 Prosthecobacter sp. | reverse complement strand
GTGCGGACGATGGCGGCCAATGCCTGGCTGGAGTACTTACGGAAACACCGGCGTATGGTTCCCGCCACCAACTTGAGCCGTGAAGATAGTGACGCGGACCCGATGGACACGCTTTCCCGTGATGAAAGTGCAGTTCCTCAAGAATCACCCCTGGCTGAACTGCTGCGGGATGCGCTGCTGTATGCCCTGACGCAAACGGATGCTGAAGCCCTTTTGGTGATGCGGCTTTCACTGCTTCAGGATGTGAAACAGCGGGATCTCTGCGGGCTCTGGGGCGGCTGCCATGAGGGCACCATTTCCCGCAAAAAAAACGAGGCCATGGAGCAGATCCGCGATGCAACGCTGGCCTATATCACGGAACGAGAGCCGACTTTGCAAATCTCCTGGCAGGATCTGCTGGAGGCTTGTGGTGAAGGGGCGGAGGCCATTCTGGGACCCTCGGAATAATAAATTTACTTTTCTACGCAAGTTTCAGCCCTGACGCGCATCAACGGATACACACCCACCTACAATACCATGAATGCCGAACACGATCTCTCCATCCTCACCAACTTCCTCCGCCGCATGGTTCCCGATGTGGAAGGCCACGACATGGGTGATCCACCGGAGGATGTGATGCCACGTCTGGATGCCTTTGCCGCTGGCAAGGCCGATGCCAAGGAGCGCAGTGCTCTGGCTGAATTGCTCAAGCAACACCCCGAATATTTGCGCTACCTGGGCAAAGCGATTCGCAACAAAGCAGCGTGAAGATGGAGTCTATTCCTGTGAGAGTTTGGTGAATCGCTCCGTCAGATCCTTGATGAACTCACCGCGTGTTCGTGGTCGAATCAGACCATCGGCATCCCGAACATAAGAAAGATAGATCTCATCTTTCTTGGTCAGACGCCATTCCTGCTTGGATACCAAATCAGCCTCACTGTTCATCAGCTGAGTCTCTTTGGGCAAACCACTGACGAACATGGAATGAGACTCCGCATGAGATGCACTTTTTTTGAAGTCATAAAGGGCAATGACCTGCTTCTCAGGCAAGAGGAGCTGGTGGACGATTCGAACGACCTTTTTCGATTCGCGAGAACTGACAAGGGTGCGCTCTAATAAGGCCACATCTCCACTCTTAAAGACGAATGACTCAATGAGAAGGTCTCCCTCAGAGTCTGACCTTGTCTTCTCCATCTGGATGGACTCAGGGAGGGAGGAGGTATCCATGCCATTGACATCCAGGTCCCTCGCTGGCGCGGCTTGCTCCGTTGTCGCCTTCCAATCCCCATTCAAAAAGGCTAGAACTTTGTTGCGGTCATAGTGGTCATCCTCTTCCAGTTCGGCTGTGTCCTGGGTCATCAATGGCTGGCCCTCAGAATCCAGGACCACGATCGCAGGCAACCCCAAGCGCGTAGGCTGCCCATAGCGTAGATTCAAATCTTGATTGTGCCCATCATTCACATCCAGGTGAACGACCACGTAGTCTGAGACCAGTTTCTCATGAATGGCCACGTCCGTTTGAAACAGGTGATGCAGCCGATGACACCAGCTACACCAGTTGGCTCCGAATTGAAGCATGACTTTTTTGTTCTCCTTCTTCGCTATAGCGAGAGACTCCTCAATAAGCTTAGAGCCATCCGCCTTTTCATCATACAAGACAGAACGCTGAGGGTTCGACTGTGCCGCTAAAGGCTCTCCATGGAGCAGGAGAGCAAACAAAAGACCGACGGGTAATCGCCACAGAGACATCATCATGATTTGTTATACTCCTGCCCTGGCTCGGACTTTCAGTTTAAATGAATCTATGGAAACCCATCACACCAGTGCCATCTGGCGCATCATATCCTTTGCACCTTCCACACTCAGGTCTGGTCGAAGCGACAACAGCCGCGCTAGCCAACCGGTGACTGTGGGGGCGGCAAAGCTGCTGCCGGTGACCACTTTCCACCCGCCTTGCCAGGGAACTCGCACTTGGTGACCATGCGCCAGAAACTCCACCATGCTACCGGGACGGTGGACCCAGGCCTGGTCTGGCATGTCGGCTAGATTTACCGTCAACACGGTTGGAAACCAGCCGGGCCACTCTCGCATATTCGCGTCTTCATTGCTGCATGCGGCGACGATGTGAGTGCGGCTCAAGTAAGCTTCATCTGTCCATTCTTTATAGGGCATGACAAAACGGGCCTCGCCTGGGCTACCAAAGCTGCAATTAAGAATGTGATAACCACGCTGAATGGCCAAACGCGCGGCTTCCCAAATGATGGTGGTGCGGCTGCGGAGGTCCCCATCCAGAACCCGGAAGCTACCCAGCTCGGCCTCTGGCGCGAGGTTTCGGATGATCCAGGCGATGGCTGTGCCGTGGCCGATGACATCCCCAGAACTCTCGGTGACTTTCAGAAAGGATCCCTCACGCTCAAAGGCCAAATCATCTTTTAATGTTAGGCCGGTCAAAGCCGGGTGAGTCACATCCACCCCTGAGTCCAGGATGGCGATGCGTACCCCACGGCCGGTGCTGGTTTGTAATTCTTCCAAGGTCATGGCGGCTATTCCTCCGTGCCTAAAACCCAGGCGGTCAGGCGGTGATCAATCAACCGGCCGATAGCAGCAGCGATAG
>JAOZVT010001160.1 GCA_025869455.1 Prosthecobacter sp. | reverse complement strand
CCTGACGGCATTCATGATGACACAGGCTATTATGTGATTGAGCATGGAAAACGCGTAAACTTCTCTCCTCCCGACTTCTACTGGAGTTACTGGCAAGCCATCATCACCGCCGCAGCCTTTGCTGCAACAGGCATTCTAATCTTCAGCCTCTACGCCAAGCGCGAAATCACCGAAAGTTCCAAGTCCAGGCACCTCTAGATTCATGATTTGTTAGCTATGTAGCTTCCCATGTATTCGGAAACAATCCAGCTACTGACACCATCTCTGATGAACTTTTATTCAGGGACAAGCAAACAGTTTGATCCCCAGGTCAGCTCAAAGTGTCATGGTCACTGATTCAAACTTACGCTGCCACTCTGGCACCAAGAACGAAGTTTTGTTCCTTGTTTCTTTCCGTATCACATCGCTGTGACTCCCCCTGACACCATTCTCACTCTTGGTGAAGTCTGAATAGGGATTGGATGCATCCGTTGGCTCAAAACGGATTCGATTCCAATGATTCAGCTTCTGCGGGTTGAAAGTAAAAAGGTAAGGACTCCCCTTGATCTCAGCTTCTATCGAAAGGGTGTACCACGAGTAGCCCACCTTTGTCACAACCTCCTGCCCACGGATAGAAATCTGACTCCTTGGATCATCGCATTTCACAGAGAGAATCTTCACCCCTTGCGGCATTGTGACCGCAATCTCCCCATCAGGAACAAGCCTATTTCTAACTGCCTCCCATGTCGGATATCCCTCATGCACCATCACTTGATAGCGCATAAAAAGTAGAACCATCACAGGAAGCGTAACCAAAAGTGCTATCACGAAAAAGATAGCTCGTTTCATTGCTTCAGTGAATAGGCTTTAAAAGATTTAAACTCGGCGGATCAGAGTGCAGCAGAGCGCTATAAAAGCCACGTCCACAGACACCGTCACCCTCACCGCCTGCGCCGCAGTTCCTCACGCAGTTGCTCCACCTCCTCCAGCAGTTGCGCCAGCATCTTCAGGCCCGTCAGATTCATCTCACATTGATCCCGCAGATGTTGCAGTCGGCGCAGAGCCCGCACGCACTCATCATCAAACAAACGTTTGCTCTCATCCGCAGGCCGGATGATCCCATGCTCCTCATATAGCAAAATCGTCTGCGTAGAGACACCCGTGATTTGGGATAAAATCTCCATCGTGTAGTAGCTAGCATCCTCTTCAGGAGACTCCCCAGCAGGAGCAGCATTAGCAGCATCAGCATTCATATCAGGCACGGGGGTTAAAGGTGGAACCAGCGCGCAGACTTTCCCACAGCGCACGTTCTTGATCATTGATTTGGTTAGGCAGCACGACACGCAGAGTCACGTAGAAGTCCCCACGTTCCCCCGTCTTCCCCTTCGGCAGGCCGCGTCCACGCACCCGCATGTTCTGGTCATTCTCACTCCCTGGGGGAATGCGCAGCTTGATCCGCCCATCCAGCGTCGGCACCGTCACCTCCGCCCCCAGCACCACCTCCCACGGGGCCACCTCCAGCTCATGATACACATCCGCCTCCCGCGTCGTAAACTCAGGATGCGCCGCATGCCGCACCCGTAGAAAGAGATCCCCCGCCGCACCCCCATTCGCCCCAGGTTCCCCCTGCGCAGGCACACGAATCCGCCGCCCATCCGTAGCCCCAGGCGGGATGCGCACCTCAAAGGAATGCGTCTCCACCACCCCTGTTTGGCGATTCACCGTCTGCAGGGAAATCGGCCGCTGAGTCCCATGCATCGCCTCCTCCAGAGACACCAGGATATCCCCCTCCACATCATGCCCACGGCGCGGCCTCCCCGCCCTACCAGCCCCAGGCTGGGCCTCCCCCGTAAACCCTTCCGCAAAGCCGTAGCGGCTGCCGCCACTGAAATACTGCTCAAAGAAATCACTGAACCCCGTCCCACCAAAGTGGAACTCCTGGCCCGAATCAGCAGCCCCAGAAGCCGCCGCCCCCGCACCACCGTGCCAGCCCGCAGCCTGCCCACCCTGCTCCCAGTCCGCGCCTAACAAATCATACTTCTTGCGTTTCTCAGGATCACTCAGCACCTCATTCGCCTCATTGATCTCCTTAAACTTCGCCTCCGCCGTCACCTTATCCTTCGCCGTATCCGGGTGGTATTGGCGCGCTAACTTGCGGAAAGCCTTCTTGATCTCATCCGCGCTCGCATCCCGTGAGACACCGAGCGTGGCGTAATAGTCTTGAAACTGAGCTGGCATAAAAAGATGAGTGACCTCCCCACCATCATGACGCCTCCCCACTGGCCTGTCATTGAGAAAACCCACCCTTTTCTTGCCACCCACTACACGCCATTCCGCGCAGACAGGCCGCACATCTCCCGCCGCCTCCAGCCCCCTTCGCCTAGCCCACAGGCACCGCGCCCTAGGCTATGAGACCAGCAATGGCGACCGGATAGCCGTGATCAATCGCGGACTTCGGGTTTAATACCTCTCAAACACGAGAACTCAGCCCACTTTGACGGCTAAACATCTAGCTTCGAGACCATCTTTTTTCGTAACCCTCTTTACCTGCAAACCGCCTCCTTTATAGAGGCTCCAGTCATTACAGCCATGAGCCACACCCACCAGGACCAATCA
>JAOZVT010001159.1:1647-26679 GCA_025869455.1 Prosthecobacter sp. | reverse complement strand
TTCTTGTCTGCACTCTTTTGTCTTTGCTCGGCCATTTCATCTCCCGCGATCTGTTCTTTGATAAACTGATCGTATGGCTTGTCTTCATTGAAGCTGCGCACCACATAGTCACGGTAGCGCCAGGCATTGCCTCTTTCATAATCATTGGCAAACCCGCTGCTATCTGCATAACGCACCACATCTAACCAGTGGCGGGCCATGCGTTCACCGTAGTGGGGTGAATCTAACAAACGATTGATCAATTTTACATAGGGTTCGTCATTCCCTTTTGCTTCCTGTGTTTCATGGACAAACGACTCCACTTCTTCCGGTGTTGGGGGTAAGCCTGTCAGGTCAAAGGTGGCGCGGCGAATCAAGGTGTGTGCATCCGCTTTTGAGGCAGGGTTAATCTTGGGCGGCAAATGTAGTGCTACCAGGGCATCAATCGGATGCGCCGTGGACTTTGGGTCGAGTGAAGGCATCTTAACGGGTTGATAAGCCCATAAAGCTTCCGGCTTGTAGCGTCGATTTGCCCAATCGGGTGACAATGCACCAACGGTTTTTACTGTGATGCCATCTTCAGCACTCCATTTGTCTGCCGAGGCTTTGACGATCTCCATTCGCTTGGTTTCATCCGGCCAAGGTGCCCCAGAGGTGATCCACTCTTTGATCCAGTCCACTTGCTCTTGGCTAAGTTTGTCATTCTCCTTCGGTGGCATGGCTTCCCAATCCTCATGCGTTCGCGTTGTGGCCAAATACAACGGGCTTTCCGTTGGCTTGCCAGGAATAAGGCTGGTCACCTCACTGTCGCCTCCTTTTAGAGTGCTGCTCAGGGTTCGCATATCCAGGCCACCTTTGATTTTAGCTTCGTCATTGCCATGACAAGCCAAACACTTTTCCTGAAACAGGGGCCAGATGCGCCGAACAAAGAGTGCTTCTGCATCTACCGCTTGCGCTTGTAGGTGTGTGGCGATGATTAGGCTGAGCGTGAATAGCTTAGCAAGAGATCTAATCTGGTTTTCCAGCTTCATAGAGAGTGAATATTTCAGCAGGTGAAAGTGCTGCTTTATAGATGAGAAATTCATCCATCCGACCATTCAGGTTACGAATCGGGAATTGATGATTTTCGGTAGGTAGCCCCCAGTTGCCAATTTCGCTGGGGCCAAAGGTGACGGCACGTCCAGGGACATGATGTGAATTTACTTCGCGACTGATTTCCACGCCATCCAGATACTGGATAGCCTGACCACTTTGATTGTCATAGGTCACCGCAATGTGATGCCAGCGGCGCAGATTGGATTGATTGAAAATGCTGGGTGAATAGTAGATTTGATTGAACTTCTTGGTTTTGTCTTCACTTGAGGGGCGCGGGTAGGCGATTGAAAACATGAGGCTGCCATCTTCATAAATCTGCCAGTGAGGCTCGCCGGGCTCGTAACCATCGGTCAATAGCAGAGCGCTATACTTACGATCCACACCATCCACACGTACCCAGGTGGCCAGTGTCATGGCATCGTACTTTTCAGCCCCTAAATTGATGCGGACTCGGTCGCCTGGGCCTTTGAACTCAAGCGCATCTTTCATCGGCCAACGTCCTTGGGTCCACTTAACTCCCACCGCACCGCCTCCCCTGGAAGGATTACGTGGTTCGGTGAAATTGTTCACCAAGCGGTCCCAACGATCATTTTCCCAGTGTTTGAAAAGATAACAGGCGATAAGGCGAGGGTCCTTCCTGAGTTCGAAAGTGTGTGTCCAGTAAGCATCAAAACGAGCCTGGGCGTATTGCAGGCTGATTTCATTGAGTCTTTCAATGCTGGTGAAGTTGTTAGGCTGGGCGTTACCTGATGAGATTTGGTTATCACTGGTTCGCTTTAGGCTTTGTCCCTCTGTCAAGAGACGCATTTCTGCTTCGTTGGGATGTGCCTCCACTTCACCTTCAAAGACATGTACTTCTGCGCTTCCCTTGGCATCCACGTGTACTCCAAACTCAGTGCCTAGATCTACCAAGTTCATGCCGGGGGCATGCAGCCGAAAACCCTGTGCGGGTGGCGGGACACGAACCCGCACTTGTCCTTTGAGGCAGGCGACTTCCCAGGCTGAGTGGATATCGAGTTCCACGTCGCCTTCCGCGAGCAGCGTCGCACCACTGAAGAATTCGATCTTCACCATCCCGCTTGTTAAATGGAGACGCCCTGGACTTAGCATGGCACCCTGTGTTGGAACTTGGCTGCCTTCCGCAAACTTAGCCTCCATCGTTTGAGAAATGATCGCGCAGCCCTGTCCGGTTTGTTCCTCTGTGTTCGTTTCCTTGGTGGTCTGCATCTTGCCTCCGGCCAAATAAGACAAGCCTGCCAGCATCAGGATGGCGGCTGCGGCAGCCAATGAAAACCAGGCATGTTTTGATCGGCGAATGATTTTGGGTGTGTGCAACTTTCCCGCCGCCACCGCTGGTGCAGTGAGCAACTTGGCGTGTTGGTCCATGCTCTCCAGATAAAAGCGGCGGCATTCCCAATCACTGCGGAGTAATGTTTCTAGATGCACCTTTTGTTCGGCGCTTAGTGCATCATCCATTAAGGCGCTGAGAAGCATTTCCATCTCTTTGCGGGTGGTCGCGTTCATGAGGCCACCTCCAGATGTTGGGTTACACAATCATGCAGCAGCCGTCTCACGCGCTCTAGATTCCTGAACAAGGTCCGCCGACTCTGTCCCAGATGTTCCATGATCTCCTCGACTGGGCGACGTTGATCATAGCGATAGGTCACCAGTTGGCGTTCTTCAGCGGGAAGCTTTTGCAGGCAGCCATCCAGAGCGCGCAATCTATTTTCCAAATGGGGTTCCAGGTTTTGTCGTTCGTCGGCTAGTAATTCCAAAACATCCTCGCTGAAGGATAAAGGTTGCCGTTGGCTGCGTGATCGTTGTTTTAACACTTCCAGGTAGGCGAACCGATAAGCCCAAGGCAGGAACGGCTTATCTTCATCATACTGCTCAAATTTTCGATACAGAGCCAGACTCGTCTCCTGCATGGCATCACGCGCATCTGCCTCATTGGGGAGCAGGGCAAAGATGTAGCGGAATAATTGATCCTGATGCTGGGTCAGCAACAGAATCAGGGCTTCCGTTTGGCGGGTGGTCGCGTCCATGGTTTCATCTTAATCCCAAGATGAAACGCAAAGGTGCCAAAAAATGTCTCAGTCCTTCTCTAAAATCTGAAACAGATTGTGGTAGCGGTCGGTCCACAGGGGTACATCTATCTTGGTTTCTCCCAGAGGTATATCATTGGGGGTGGCTTTCAAAAAGGCCTCATTTGGCGTCACCAGCACATAGTCTGTGTAGTCATCGTCGCCGTCTTCCTCCGTAATCACACGGGTCGTTTTCCAGCCCATGGCTGCGGCTTGTTTTTCGACCACTGGTGCGAGAGTGAGATAGGAATTGGTGACATGGACGGCGATGATTCCCTCCGGTTTCATGTGGCGATGATAAATCTGAAAGGCCTCTCGTGTCAGCAAATGCATCGGAATAGCGTCGCCGCTAAAGGCATCTAGCAACAGCACGTCGAAATTCTGATCGGGTTCTCTTTCCAGCATTAGCCTTGCATCTCCAATGATGGTTTCCACCGTGGCACCTCGTGTTTCGGCATCCGAAAGGTAGGTGAAATATTTTCTCGCCAGCCTGACCACGTCGGGATTGATTTCATAAAAGCGGAAAGCATGACCAGTCTGCGCATAGCAGCCCACCGTTCCGGCACCTAAGCCGACCACTCCCACTTTCGCATCTTTGTTATCACGGAGTCTTCCCAAGGCTTGGCCGATCCCGGTTGATCTCCCGTAATACGTCACAGGTTCTTCCCGATACAAATCCCCCAGATTCTGCATGCCGTGGACAATGCCTCCGTGGGTTAGCGTCCGGTATTCGTTTTCCAGTCCTGCATCATAATCTTGATCCACATAGACGGTGCCGTAGAAATTCCGCACGCGTTCCAGCCTGTCTTCGATCTTGATCGTTTTCTGGGTGAGGAATACTGCGCCTGACCAGCAGCCTATGACGAGGATCAGTCCGAGTGTCCAAGTCTGCTCCCTGCTGTTCAGTTGAAGAACGGTGCAAAAAAGTGCGGCCCCGGCAACGAGCAGACTGAGGATCAGTCCGAGTGGCCACTCCATGAATGACAAAAACACCCGTGGGGCCACCAGACTGACCAACATACCGCCAATGGCTCCCCCGGCAGACATCAACAGATAAAATTCCGTTAGGCGGGAAGGAGCTGGTTTCAGCCGCGCCAGCTCTCCATGGCAGACCATGCAGGCCAGGAACATGGCTCCAAAACTCCACGCAATTTCAGTCATGAAATTGGGGTTTAGATCCACACCCAGGTGGAGATGGTTCTCCCCTGCCGCCATGAAGATCACCACCAACGCTAGCGGAGCCCATAGCCAGCGTGCATACCAGCGTTCATGTTCAAAGCAGATGATGAAAGTCAGCAGGTAGAGGCTGAGTGGCACGACCCACATAAAGGGAACCACCGCCACGTCTTGGCAGACATGGTTGGTCGCAGCTAGCAGCATCACGCTTGCCAGCGCTGGCAGCAGCACCCAGAGCACTCGTTGCCATGATTTAGGCGAGGTTTCGAACAGCGTTTCCGTGGCTTTCACCTCCTCCTGAGAAGATGTGCGCCCACTGCTTTTCCAGGCCATGATCCCAGAGAGAAGGGTGAAAAGTACAAACGCAGCAGACCAAAGCCAAGTCTGCATGGTCACTTCGAGCCGAGGTTCAAAAAAGAACGGGTAACTCAGCAATGCCACCAAGGAACCAATGTTCGAAAGCGCATACAGCCGCCAGGGTCTGCCTCCAGGCACGGCACGGATGAACCACACCTGGGCCAGTGGGCTCGTGCTCGAAAGAATGAAGTAGGGTAGCCCTACGGTGCCTAGTAGCAGGAGTAATATCCTCCCGGCAGGGTCCTCTTCCCCCGCTGGTTTCCAACTGTCAGCCGGGGCGATGGGAAGGAAAACCAGGGCGCTCAAGATGAGTGCCGAATGTATGATGGCCTGGGTTCGAGGGCGGAAACGGCTCAACCCGTGTGCGTAGGCGTACCCTGCAAAAAGCACGACTTGAAAGAAAACCATGCAAGTGGTCCACACACCAGGGCTGCCACCGAACCAGGGAAGGATGAATTTACTGATGACAGGCTGCACCTGAAAGAGCAAAAAGGCACTGAGCAGGCTGAGTGACCCAAGTAAAAAAGCAGCAGACAGACGGGGTGCGGTTGGATGGGGCATTCAGGGAGTGGTTGAGGCCGCTTTCTGGGCGGGCTTGAGGAACCTTTAAATCGTGAGATGGTCGCAAGGTTCTTGCGAAGAGTCTCTAACAAATTACTTCCCCGTGCGTTTCAATAGACGCAAAGTGAACACATGTCCGTCCAGCCGCACCAAGATGAAGCCTCCCTCCTCGTTAGGCGGGCGCTGGACCAATATGAGAGTAACCTCATTGCTTACACGGCAGGAATCCTCAATGGCGACTACGAGCGTGCGCGCGATGTCGTCCAAGATTCCCTCCTCAAACTCTACCTCACGGACCCTGACAAAGTCCGGGATAATCTCAAAGCTTGGCTTTTCACCGTCTGCCGAAATCGCGCTCTGGACATTCTCCGCAAGGACCACCGGCTTGATCTTGGCAATGAAGATGCTTTGGAAGGAGCTGTCTCCTTTGATCCAGATCCCTCTGAAAATGCCGACTCTCATGAACTCCATGCGCGCATCTGGGAACTTGTGGAAAAACTCCGCCCAAACCAACAAGAGGTCATCCGCCTCAAATTCATGCATGACTGCTCCTACCAGCAGATTGCCGATGTCACCGGACTCACTGTCGGGAACGTTGGCTTCATTATGCATGTGGCCATTAAAAAACTGCGTGAACACCTGAATCGCGAACTGGCCACCCGCTCCAATTGATTTTTTATGAAACCGACGCCTCACGAAAACCCTGACCTCACCGCTTATGCTGTGGGTGAGCTAGATGCTTGTCAGGCTAGAGATATTCATGCCCTCTTGGCGGCTTGCCCGGTGGCCACGCATGAATTGGAGCAGGTCGAAGCCGTAACGGATGCGCTTCGTCAGGGGGCACCCATCCCCCAGGAACGCCTGCGCCCGGAGCAGCGTCATGCCGTGCTCTACCCTGCTAATTTGCCTCGTCGTATGGGGCCGATGATGCCGCGTCCTATTCAGCGCCGCCCTTCGGTGCTCTGGCCTGTCGTCAGTGGGATCCTGAAAGCCGCTGCCGTGCTGGCTTTGACGGGTGCGGCCTACCTTGTTGGACGTCATGTGAACGTGACTAGCTCCTCTACGGTCGCTTTGACTTCGGATTTGCAGCCAGCCCAGCCGGCCCTCATTCCGGAGGTTCAAGTGCACGAACCAGCAGAGCCTGTGGTAGTGGTAGCTCCTGTAGCTGTAACGCCCCAAAAAGAAATTTCGGTGGCCCCAGCGCCCGTGACTCTGCCTGAAAGGGCTCCCGTCATTGTGGTGCAGACACCAGCAGCCGAGTCATCGAGTGCGGAGCCGCCTGCGCCTGTCATGAAGACATTGGTGGTTAAAGCTGCGCCAGTGGTGGCCAAGGCGGTGCGTCCAATGCCCACCACGACTCCAGGAAAACATGTGGCTTTTGTCAGCGCGAACCGCCAGCCGATGGATCAGTTTGCTCTGAAACCAGCCCAAATTCGCCCATTGCCAGCGAAGGTTAATAAGCGTGAATTGTTAGCTTCCCCCGCTCCTTTACACCTTTCTCCCGACCCCAAAGACAACGGAAAAACTCACACACCTGATCTCTACATTCACTCTTGGAAAGCGGAAGTGGCCACTTGTCCTTGGGATGAAAGCCATCGTTTACTGCGGGTCACGATTCAACTTCCTGCCGACCAACCTGCCGCTTTGACTCAGGCTACCTATCCGCTGCGGATCACATTTGACCCCCTGAAAGTGCGGGAATACCGTCAGTTGTGTGAGCGTCATCAGCCAGCCCAGGAATTACGCCAAGCTGGCACTCATGTTGTTTGGTACGAATATCTGCCAAACGGTGACACTGATGGAAGCAAGAATGTGGCGACTGTGACCTTAGACAAAGGGCACTTCACCACGCAGACCGTCGGCCCTTTTGATAGCTCACAGCTCAATGTTCAGGATCGCGGGCAGACTTGGCAGAGCGCGCGTGAAGACTTTGTTTTCGACAGTGCCGTGGTCGGGTTTGGCCTGCTCATGCGTGGTGTTCCTAACACGCCCAATCTGAATCATGAATTGGTACTTTCTCTCGCTGAAAGATCCAAAGGTAAAGATGTGGAAGGTGATCGGGCTAGGTTCATCAAATTGGTCATTGAAGCCACCAAGACAGCTGGCTTGTAACGACTTTTTGGTAAGCTAACGACGACCAACGGACGTCAACGGTAGTTGTGCCGAACTAACCTTCGGTTCTGCCCGCGCTCAATCTTTGAGCGTGCGTGCATGATCAGTATAGAAAGTCATTTGCAGACTCAGGTTTTCCTTTGGCCCCACTGGAACGGCGACCAACGGCACTGGCACTTTATATTCAAAATTAGGTCGTGCGGGAAAGTCACGATCAAAGGCCAGAAGAGGACCGCGAAAGAGTAAGTCAGGCCATTCACGATAAGGCCCCGTGAAAGCTTCATGCAAATATTCCATCCGCGTGGCCAGGGGAGTCATGACGAATCCCGCCACTGTTTTTCCCTTCACCTCAGCCTGTGCTTTCATACGCGTGAAATCATCTCGTTTGAGAGGGACCCAGACGGTCGTTGTATCTGCATACCAAGCGACAAACCAAGGCGCATCTGAAAACAATATCTCGTTAGGCTCGATCAACCGATTCACGATGGATACACGATCTGGCACATAGGGTGGCCAATGCGGGTAAATACGATTCCTCAGCGTCAGCCCCAGTTTGACCTGCGCTGGCAGGGTATTCAAAAGTGGCAGTGAACTGACCCCGAGCGCGATGAAGGCATATCCCCAGCCTGCCCATATCCCGCTGGCATTGGGATACAAGCGTGCCCATAGCAGGGTCAGCATCGCCGAGCCATAAATCGTCAGGGCAGGGATCAGGACAAGATAGAGATTATTGTCATCTATTCGGCGGTCCGGTAGCCCAATGAATCCCATGCCGAAGGCCACGCTGAGGGCAAGCGTGGCGACTCCAAGCTTCACGGCGGCGGTTTCAGGTCGGCGAAAGCGGTGAAGCAGAGCTGCGATAAAAAAGACAGCAGGCAATCCATACCCGAAATGAGAAAAGAGATCCCCTAATTGGTCCTGCCAATTTTGGAGAAACTTCCGCAAAAAATCAGCCACCTGCACCGGAGGCATATTCAATGAATATTGACGCTGAAGCGCGGATGCATCCAGAGAGATCAAGTGGGTTTGAAACAGGGTCTTAGCTCCACCCAAGGGATCTCCACAGCGTTGCTGCATCCACCAGCCCCAACTGACAGCAGCCAGGGCAGGAATCAAAACAACGAGGGTGGCACCTGAACGCTTTTGAGGTAATCCAAGGTAAACGCTCAAAATCAGGCCCAGCACTAGCCAGACGGCCAGCCAGTGCGTCAAAACCATGAGCGCCATTACGCAGCCCAAAGTCATTAAGGTCAGACGTACCTCTTTTCCTTGCTGAGAGTTCCCTGTCGCTGAAACAAGCAATCGAAAGGCTAAGGCCGTTAAAGCTAATAACAAGGCCACGGGACTGCCACTGACCGATAGTTCCCAAAGAGGTTCACAAATCAGCAGGCTCAAGACGGCTACGGCAGCGACTTTTTGATCAAACAGTTTTCGGGCTGCACCGTGCGTCCAGAGCATGGACAGCAGCATGGCCGTCACGCCATAGCAGGCGACGACACGATCCAACAAATAGATCGACCCATCCTTGCTCGGGCGGTAGGCGTCATGCTCTTGGAGAAGCTTAAACGCTGGGGCGAGGAGCAAGGAAGGAAGTGGCGGCTGAGTGATGTCCACCATGGCATCCGGCGCTGGGTCTTGGCCTGCCTCATTCAGCAAGGCCCAGGCATAGGGGCGGATCACCTTGGTGTGGAAGTAATTTCCCCGCGCCATCTCGCGTGCCAGTTGCGCCTGTTCCATCCCATCCGCACTGCTCAGGCCACGGAATGTGATGAATACATGCACAAGCGCCATCCCAATCGCCACCCCGTAAAAGGCGAACCGAAACAGTGGATTACTGGCAGTGTTCGGCGGTTGGAGCGACATGGCAGAAAGATATCACCATTGTTTGCCTTGTTTTAGCTTAGTTTGCAATCCTCTCCCGCAAACAAAAATCCCTGATCCGCCTTCGCGGACCAGGGATAGAGATAAGCGTTGTGAAGGATCAGTTGTAAGAAGACTCCACACGCTTCGCGACATCGCGATAACCGTAGTCGGCGTTGTAGATCTCCTTGAGAGCTTCCAGGTATTGATCCTGTTTGCCCATTTTTTCGCTGACCAGAGCCAGTTCGTAGAGGACTTCTTTCTTCGTGTTGTCCATGATAGCCAGCTCCTTTGAGGCATCAGAGAAAGCACTGTAGGCTAGGTCGTTCATGTTCTTCTTCTCAAAGCAGCGTCCTAGCATCAGAATCGCTTTGATTCGAATGTTCGGGTTGCTCTTCGCTTGTTGAAGCTCTGGGATGGCTTCGGTGAACATTCCTGCATGGAAGTAGGCTTGGCCTAAGTCATACCGCAGAGCTTTGTCCGTTGGGTTGCGTTCCACGCGGGTCTTGGACTCGGTGATGGCTCCCATGGAGCGTTGCTTGCGGATTTCATCCAACTGCACGCGTTTTTCCTCAATGTCAGGCGCGTCAGAATTGGCATCAATGTACGCTTGCATCTGCTGGATGTAAACATCCTGTGCTTTGTCACGAATGATCTCCGTGCGGCGCTGCAGAGCCACATCTCCAGGGTTTAAAGTCAGCGCGTATTCGTAAAAGGACAGGGCGTGATCCGTCTGTTCCAGCTCTTCATAAAGCTGGGCCATGCTCTTGACGAAGTTGATGTTCGTGTTGTCGCGATTGTACTCTTCAATGAAGTGCGCCAGTAGAGCTTCTGTTTGCTCTTTGGTCCGCCCTTGTTTGTTGAGCATCTCCAGAAGGTTGGCCTCTTTGTTATCCTTCTGAGAATCCTTGATGTTCCCAGTGTCCCAGCCCTGACTCATGATGGAGTTCCGGGCAGCGGCATCTTTTTCACCCTTGCCAGCACTCAGATCACGTGGGTCGATCTTCAGGATGTCTGCATAGACCTTGCTAGCCTTGCCCGGCTCATCATGGGTCATGTAGTGCTCGGCCAGCGTATGCATGACCTTGGTATTGGTCGGCTGACCTTTGCAGATCGTTTCCAGGGCAAAAGCAGCCAGGCCCGGAAATTGCAGCTTCAGAGCTAGATCATAGAGCTGCTGATTGGCCGCGACATTGAAGGGGTCCTTTTGGAAAACATTTTCTTCCAGATCCGCGATGGTCTCCCACGGATCTTTTTTGGAGCCGCCTTTGAAAAGGCCTCCGCCAAAGCTGAATTTGCGATTTCCTCCCGCCGTTTCCCCTTCCGCGAGACGTAGCCATTTCCTTCCTTCCAGGAAGCCTGGCACATCTTTAACCACAGGAAGAAGCAGGCTCACGGCATACTCCCAGTTTTTCTGCTCAATGGAGAGTTGGCCTTTTTTCCAAAGATTCTGGTACTTAGGTTGCAGTTCGGTCTCGGTGACGATCATGGTGCTTATTTACGAATCGGGGGGTTAGCTGGAGTGTCTTGGGCTGGTTGTTCACCTTTGCTGGTGACCAGTTCGGTCAGTGTCTGCCATTCTTCCCGCACTCCCTGGTTAAAGCCCTTCATGCTGAAACCGTGCTCAAAGAGCACCATCCAGCAGAAAGTGGCGGCGAGGAAAGCGAGGAGCCAGAGTATTTTTGAGAGCAGACGCATGTGCGTGGAAAAATTGAGATTACAAATAAACTGCCTTGGCCGTCCAGCACGGAGTTTCTGTTTCTAAAAAGGCGCACTTGCACGGCAGGGGCGCTTTGGGGCACCATGTGTGCCATGACACCCCTTCATCATCTCCGCGCAGGCATCATTGGCACCGGTTTTATCGGCCCTGTGCACATTGAAGCCCTTAAACGCCTTGGAATTCAGGTCACCGCCATCTGCGCTTCCAGCAAAAGCGCCCGAAAAACCGCTGAACTCTGGGGAATCGAGGAGGTTTATGGGGATTATGACCACGAAGCCATGTACGCCAGCCCAAACGTGGATGTCGTTCACATCACCTCCCCAAACAAAGCGCATGTGGAGCAATGCCTCTCTGCCCTGGACATGGGAAAGCACGTGATTTGTGAAAAACCTCTCGGCATGACCACTCTGGAAACCGCTCAGGTCGTCGCTGCCGTTAAAAAAGGGGGCAAAAAAGGCCCCGTCTTTGCCGTGAACTACATGTGCCGCTTTTTCCCCGCTGTTCTTCAAATGCGCGCCTTGGTGGAAAGAGGGGATTTGGGTGAAATTATCCATGTGCAGGGGCACTTTTTCCAGGACTGGCTGCTGCATCAGACCGACTATAACTGGCGTGTCATGGCCAGTGAGGGCGGTAAACTCCGCGCGGTGGGGGACATCGGCACGCATTGGATCGATGCTGTCAGCTTCATCCTCGGGGCCAAAGCTCAGAGTGTCTTTGCCCACATCGAGACTTTTCATAAAACCCGTCTCCGCCCGAAAAGCGAAGTGCAGACTTTTGCCAAAGTGGACCCGAAAACCATGGTTCCCTACAAAGTGGATACGGAGGACTTCGGCAGTGTGCTCCTCAAATTTGGCAAATCCAAACACGGTCATGCCGATGGCGTCCATGCCAATGCCAGCATCTCCCAGGTCGCAGCGGGTTGGAAATGCAGCTTGGCCCTGGGCATCTATGGCACCAAAGGCAGTGTCCAGTGGGATCTCCAGCAGCCGAATGAAATCATCGTAGGCCGTCGTGATCAGCCCAATCAGATCCTCCAACGCGGAACCCCAGGCTTCTTGGATGACGTGGCTAACTTTACCGACTATCCTGGCGGCCATGCTGAAGGCTTCAGCGACGCGCATAAGATGCACTATCGCGCCGTCTATGAACACATTGCCAGTGGCAAAAAGACACCCGTGCTTTTCGCCACCGCTGAAGACGGTCACCATGAGGTGAAGCTCTGCGAGGCCATTTTAGCAAGCAGCAAGGCCAAGACCTGGGTAAAGGTTTAGTTGCTTTGTTGGGCCGTAAGTAAGCGTCCTTTGGGTAACACTCCGCCCCCCTTGCGGAAAGCCTAAAGGCCAACCTCGGGCCACGTTAGTCATTTGAAACAACCTTTCAGATGACTATGAAAACCAGTCGCTTTGTCGCAGTAACGGCCATTTTTTGCTACTCCGTATTGACATCCTTTGTCGCGGCCGACTCTCTGGGAACGTGGCCCAGTATCAATGTAGGGAAGCCTGCCAAAGTCTTCATCAGTGGTGTCGCTTACGGCCAAGGTCGTTGGGTAGTTGTAGGGCAGTCAGGCTTCATCAGCACCTCCACGGATGGGGTCAAATGGTCACGCAAATCCGCAGGCATCAAACGCGACTTCAATGACGTCTGCTTCACCGGCGTTCAGTTTGTGGCCGTCTGCAAGGCTCCAGATACGGGCGAAGGAGCTAAAATTTGGACATCCACGGACGGCAGTAAATGGACCCCGCGTGATTCAGATGCCAGCGGGGATGCCATCTCACAGGGGCTTCATGCCGTGTCCTCAGACGGCTCAGGCACCGTCATCGCCGTAGGCGGCATCTTTGGTCAGATGACACGCTCCTTCGATCATGGCAATACTTGGCAGCGTGTCCTCCCAGATTCCGGGCAGTCCTGGCCGGGATTATATGCCGTAGGTTACGGTAAAGGAGCCTGGATCTGTGGGGGTTACAATAACCTAATGCGTTCGACCGATTCAGGAGCTACATGGACAGTTGTTTCGACGACTCAAGGCGCACGTGATGTCTGCTATGGAAATAACCGCTGGTTTGTGACCGACGTTTGGAAAAACAAAATGTACTGGTCTGCCAATGGCACAACTTGGCAAAACGTTGCCACTGCGTCAGGCTTTGGAAATACCAGCACCTTCTCTTATGCTCATAGTTGTACATATGCGGATGGCCTGTTCATCGCGGTCACAGAATATGGGGATATATGGACATCTGAAAATGCACGAGAGGTCAAACTCTGGCGTGCAGGCGGTGGTGATCCAGACATCTGGAGCGTCACCCCTGGAAAACGTGGATTCATTGCCGTAGGCGGGGATTTTGATCTGAATTATGGCTCCGCTTGGGCTTCACCCCCCTGGTTAAAAGCACGGCTCGGTGGTCCATGGGATCATCCTTTTACAGCCTTTGATGCGGAGGATAGCCCACCCAAAAAAATCGCCCTCCCTGAGTATCGGGTCAACACAGCCTCGCTGAATCTCCATCTCCAGGGCACCCTGTTCCATATGCCGACCTTGGGGACTGCCACCAGTTTTCGTCTCGCTTACAGCAGTAGTCCCGTGGCGGATGACGCCAGTGGAATTGGCCCTTTCGGTAAAAACTGGCGTTCCTCCTATGATTCCGTGTTAGGGGCTTTCGGTCATGAGGTGCGTTTAGTCACTGGCGGTGGTCACTCAATGCAGTTTGTCACACCTGATGGGGAAGATCTCAGTTCCGTGACATCTGGCAGCCTGCAGCTTCTGAGCCCTGAAGGAAATAGCGACGTACTCACCTATCATGGAGCGGCAATTGGCTTCACTTTAATGACGCGGGCCACGCGCCTCACCTACCACTACTCAGTCTCCGGTGGTCCAGGAAATGCCCTTTGGTTTCTCACCCGCATTGTTGATCGCAATGACAATGAGGTCGTGATTAATGTGGTCACCGATGAAAACGGCGGCCAGGTGACGAAGGTCACAGATCCAGCAGGCAGGGAGCTGAATTTTTACTACAATGAAGAGAAGCGTTGCACGCGTGTGGTCACCCCTGACAACCGTGAAATCACTTTTGGTTATGACAGTCACCAAAACTTAGTCTCCATCACTGACATGGCAGGTTATCAAGCCAGCTACATTTATGATGAGTTGGGTTTCCTGAAGAAGATGACCACCGCTGGACGAGTAAATCGTTTCGCCTGGGAGCCGCGTCCGGGTTATGAAGATGCCACTTCTGCACAGGAAAATGCTGGAGATCTGATCATTCATTCAGTGACGACGAGTTCAGGAACTGTCATTCAATACAATTTGTTATCCGATGGCGCAGGGGTGCGGCGCTCTGATCCTTCGGGACAGGAAACCGTTTTTGAGAGTTTGGATGGACGTACCACCAGCATCACTCAGCCTGAAGGCACAAAAAATAAAGTGACATTCAATGAACTGAAATTGCCTGCCAGCTTTACCGATGAACTGGGGCATGTGACCCAAATTTCTTATGACGATCAAGGCTACCCTTCAAAAATTGAAGATGCCCTCGGCCATGAAACCCAATTCACTTACAATGACCGGGGGAATCTTATTTCGAGGGTAGATCCTCTGGGCCAGACTTGGCAGTTTACCTATGATTCACATGATAATTTGCAGACCACTCGCAGCCCTCTGAATCATGTCACCACATACGAATATCATGGCAATGGACGCCTCTGGAAAACAACAGACGCTCGCAACGGCCAAAGTGTGAATTTATACAATGCAAACGGTGACCTCACCAGCCAGACAGACGCCTGCGGCAATACCGCCACTTATAGTTATGATGGAGTCAGTCGTTGCACCAGCATGATCGACCGCGCTGGCCAAACAAAAAGCATTTCTTATGATGCAAATGATCGCATCACTGAACTCACATACACAAGCGCTGCCGGTTCCCCTCAGCGCAGCTTTGAACATGATGCTTTTGGACAAACCCGCTATACCGATGAGTTGGGTAATAGCACTTCGATCAAGCGTAACGATTTTGGATACATCACCCAGATTGTGGACCCATTGGGAAATGTGGCCAAGACAGACTATAATTCGGATAACTTGCCTGTTCAGGTGACGGACCCTTTAGGGCGGGTCACCTCCACCGTTTATGATGCCGATGGCCGACCGATCACAATAACGGACGCGATGGGCAAGAAAACCACGCGCGAATATAATGACCAAGGCAGTCTGGTGAAACTCACGGACCCGCGCAAAGCGGCAACCACTTTTGATTATGATGAGAACAATCGACTCACCATGATGACCGATCCCCTCGGTAAAAAAGTCTTCCATGAACGTGATGCCCTGGGGCGGGTGACCTTGACGAGTAATGGCAGAGGTGAACAGATCCGCATCACTTATGATGCTGACGGGCGCGTTACCAAGAAGGAATACAAAAGCAATGCACCAGGGTCAGCTTTCGCCGAGATCGCCCGCAGCACCTTTGATGACAACAATAACCTCCTTACCTGCGTAGATGCTTGGGGAACGACTTCATGGACTTATGATGCCTGCAATAGAGCGCTGAGTATCACCTACCCTGATGGTCAAAGCCTCAGTTTCACCTATTCCCCGACAGGGCGTTTGGCCAGCACCACCTATCCAGATGGTCTCATGGTGACTTGCGCCTATGATGCGTTTAATCGGCAGAAAGTCCCCTCAGTCTTCCGAAGTGGCAGTGAAGTCGTGGGTATTCGGGAAATAGGCAGCAACATGACTGACCTAACTATGACCTTGGGAGGAGAAACGGCTCAGGTCAGTTTTCTCCATGATGAGGCTGGACGTCTGGTGGATGTGAACCGCTCCCTCCTGCCAGCCTCAGCTTCTTCCATTCACAGCACTTATAGTTATGACGCTAATGGTCAGCCCACCCAGATTCGGCATGATTTACCTGCCGGAACAGCCTTTGACTGGCAATTGCAATATGATGCGGTGGGGAATGTGATCACGGAAACTCACGCAGGTTCTGATCATGCGTCGCCTCTCTTGCCAGCACCAGCTAACATAACGTACGACCTCAGTGGTCGGATAAAGGTACACACAAAAACAGCATATAGTTACGATGATGACGGAAACCTCACCAGCGTCGCAGGTGGGCTTTTTCAGGCCAGCTACAATGCAGAAAACCGCCCAACCAACATGCAACGGGGGATTGGCGACGAGATAGAAACATCCACCCATTTATACGGAGGTAGCGGTCTGCGTGTTCGCCGTGAAATCGGCGGTGAGGTCATCTACTATCATTACGGTCCGGGAGATCGACTGCTCTTTACCACCAATGGTTCAGGGGCTTTGTTGGCTCGCTATATTTGGGGGGATCGTGGACTCCTGGCCGCTGTCAAAGGCAACACTCTGTCCGCTGGGCTTCAGCATTATCTGACGGGACGTCTTATGAGTGTGGCCGGACTCGTTGATGCAGAAGGAACCATCTTGGCCACCTACGCTTATGACCCCTTGGGGCATTGCGCGCGTATCATTAAGAAGACGGGTTTTGTGGATGACAATCCATTCACCTTTGTCGGTGGTCTGGGTGTTCTTGATGAAGGCGCTGGCTTGTATTACATGCGCAACCGTTTTTATGATGCCTCCACTGGACGCTTTCTCCAAAAAGACCCTGCTGGATTTGAGGGGGGCATCAATCTCTATGCATACGCTGCGGGAAATCCGGTGAACTCCGTGGACCCTGCGGGCACCTGGGACATCAACTGGGCACGTTTTACCAAAGGGGTAAAACAGATCGCCGTAGCTGGTGTCGGTATAGGTTTGGCTGCTGTTACGGCCCCCATCACGGGACCAGTGGCGGGTACTCTCGCGGCTATTGCTACGGTCAATGCTGTTTACAGCGCCTCCTTTGGCGTGTGTAACGTGGTCGTTTCAGTCTCAGATCCCAAGGAAACAAGCAAAGCGGGTGAGACATTTGACCAGATAGACGGATTTGGGAAAATCCTTGGTGTTGGGGCTGGAGCAATTGCTACGGGCATGAAGGCAGTCTTCAACGGCGGTAACATGGATACCAAGGAACTTGAGCGAAACATGAAAATCGGATCCGGCGTGGGTTCTACCGTGGATCTAGCAGCCAATGGCGCACGCTGGAATTTGCCAACCACCCATGTGCTTAACACTCTCAACAATATTGCCACAGCCGATTCGGTAGGCCAGGCCTATGGAGAAACGGCGGCAGTCTTGATCAAGGAATCTCAAGATGAGGAACAACCTGAGTCACAGTCGAATGCACCTGCAGATGATTCTAATGCCGATTGAGTCGAATCCCTCCATACACACGAATATGAATGCGAATTTTTTTCCCCTACTTTTGGTTAGCGGTATCCTTGCTTCGACTGTCTTGGCGGATACTTCCTCCTTTGTCTATGATCTGAACAATCGTGTCACGCAGGTCAGTTATGCGGATGGTCGTCAAGCTGCCTTTACTTATGATGAGCTGGGTAACATTCTGTCCATTTCCATAGACGATGAGTCGGCTCCTTCTGTATTGGTGGAAAAGCCTCTGCTGCTAACGGTGGGCAGCGAGATGCCTGATTACAGCATCACCCTCAGTCGGCCTTCCGTGGTGCTCAGCTATGCTGCGAAAGGCTTGCCAAAAGGGCTAAAAGCCAATCTCACCAGCAAAGTGAACAAGGAAGGTAAAAATCCAGGCACGCTTTATGGGGTTCCGACAAAAGAAGGAACCTATCAGGTTCAGCTTTCGGCCAAGACGATCGAAGGTAAAACAACCCCGGTTATTTTGATGGTTCAAGTGACCAATCCCTTCGCCCTCATCAAGAATGGTTTTGCTTTGGCAGGTCAATATTCTGGCATTCTTCCTGACTCCCTTCTGACGGGTGGACTCGGTGGTACTTGGACAATCAAGGTTACAACTACAGGTGGTTTTAGTGGGAATCTCATCATCGGATCACAAAAGTTCGGGTTTTCGGGCAGTTTCGATGGTGTGACGGGACTGGCGAGTTCAATCATCATCACCCGTAAATCTCCACTAACGAGTCTAACTTTAAGTTTAGCTTTGGATGTTTCGATAGAGTCCGCTGGCCGTGGCAACATGACTGGTTCAATCACGGATGGCATTTCGACAGATGTCTTCAATGGAAGCCGTCAGATCTGGAGTAAGAATTTACCGGCTTTCGTTTACGCAGAACAAAAGGGTTCAATGTATCATACAGCCTTCTTTATTGAGACGGCTCACTTGCTTGATGAGGCTTACCCTCAAGGCGTGAGTTATGCGGTGATCAAAGTGGATCGTTTAGGCAAAGCTACCATCAAAGGGAAACTAGCTGAAGCCACGGCTTTCACGGCGTCCACCTATGTTTTAGCCGATGGTCAGTTGCCTCTTTTTATACCATTATATAAAGGCAAGGGAAGTCTTATCGGAACCTTGAATTTTGAAACCGGTTTTTCTGAAGAGATTGTCTCTGACAATGCAGTAACAGGTAGCCTCAATTGGCTGCGCCCAGCTTTGCCTGGCCTGCTCTATAGCGATGGGTTCATTACTCAGTTGGATGCTTCAGGAGGTGTCTATTTGCCTCCAGCCAAGGGATCTCGCATCCTTGATTTGGGGTCTGGTCCGAATCATTCCCCCATCCAATTGATCCTCTCAGAAGGTGGACTCGAAGATTCAGTCTATGCGGATCTAACGATTTCGACAGCCAATAAAATCACGGACATCACTCCTAACACGCATGCCATCAAACTTAGTTTGAATGCCTCGACAGGATTGTTCTTGGGGCAGTTTAATGAAGGGACACGCAAGGCAAAGATGGAAGGTATCATTCTCCCTGCCAATGAGCTTAATGAATCAGAGACTTATGGCTTTTTTGTTTTACCTGGAGCTTCTTCCGCGACTGCAACAAAATCAGGGGTAAGTTTCATTGGCCCGCCATGAAGAGCATTCGTCATTCAATAATGAGAGTGCATATTCTTGTTTTCTGCGCTTCTTTTGCACCCCATGAAACTCGGCTTTGTCTCCAACACTTTCCCTGAACTCTCCCTGAGTGACGTTCTCTCCTTTGCGGCGCATGAAAACTTTTCCACGGTGGAGGTCATGTGCTGGCCGGTGGGGAAGGCGGATCGCAAATATGCGGGAGTGACTCACCTGGATGTCAATGGGTTCACGAAAACCATGGCGGAAGAGACACGATCACTTTGTGAAGATCATGGTGTCACCATCAGTGCCTTGGGTTACTACCCGAATATTCTTGATCCAAAGCCCGAGGTATCTCGGGCAGCGGTGACCCATTTCAAGAAGGTCATCAAAGCGGCCTCGATTCTTGGTCAGGAAACGGTGACTGGCTTTATTGGCAGGAACTGGACTCAAACGGTGGATGAGAACTGGCCTCGTTTCCTGAAAGTCTGGAAGCCCATTCTGCAATATGCAGCAGATCAGGGTGTGCGCATCGCCATTGAAAACTGCCCCATGCTTTTTACTCGCGATGAATGGCCCGGAGGCAAGAATCTCATGACGACTCCAGCCATCTGGCGGCGGGCTTTCCATGATCTGGATATGCCTAACATTGGATTGAACTACGATCCTTCGCACTTCATCCTGCAAGGCATGGACCCCATCAGTCCCTTGGAAGAGTTTAAAGATCGTCTCTTCCATGTGCATGCCAAGGACATGCAGATCAATCAAACGGTACTCAATGAAGTGGGCCGATTTGATTTCCCTGCTCGCTGGCATCTGCCGCGTGTCCCTGGATATGGAGACATCAACTGGGCTGCTTTTATGGCGGAGTTGACGCGGGTCGGTTACGATGGCCCTGTTTGTATCGAAATGGAGGATGATACCTTTGGCAAAACTTTTGAAGGTCGCATGAAGGCTATCAAAGTCGGGCGCAATGTGTTGGCACCCTATTTTGGATGACTCCGATTACTGCCGTGATGCTCTTTGGGGCTGGCCTCAGTGCTGGTTTCATTGACTCCATTGCTGGTGGAGGTGGTCTCATTTCCTTGCCTACGCTGTTGTGGGCCGGGCTGCCTCCTCACCTGGCTTTGGGGACAAACAAGATGCAGAGTACTTGGGGGACTTTGCTGGCGGTGCGTCGTTACGCCCAAGCTGGGCTGGTGCAGTGGTCTCAGGTTCGCCTAGCCGTTGTCGTCACCTTCGGATTCGCCATGCTGGGGACTTATGCGGTGACTCAGGTCAGCAATGAATGGCTTAGAAAAGTCGTGCCGTGGTTGTTGTTAGGCATAGCGGCTTATGCGTTGTTGAGTCCTCGGTTTGGTCAGCAGAGCGTTCGAGCAAGGCTTTCACCAACGGTTTTCGCTTGTCTCGGTGGCTGCATTCTAGGATTTTATGATGGCTTCTTTGGTCCTGGTACTGGGTCTTTTTGGACCATGGCCTGTCTCACGCTGCTGGGACTGGAACTGACCCGAGCCACCGCTTACACGAAAGTGGTAAACCTGACGAGTAATGTTGCCTCCTTGCTGGTTTTCATCTTCGCAGAACGTATCCGTTATGACATCGCCGCTGTGATGATTGCTGGGCAACTCATCGGCGCCCGATTGGGGTCTGGTTTGGTCATCCGACATGGGGCTCCTTTGATCCGCGTGGTCTTTCTCATGGTCGTCTTTGCTCTCGTGTCCAAACTTCTGTGGGATCAATGGACGTCAGGTTCTTGATTTTAAGCCAAAATCAGACCATACTCCTCACCCTCTCTCATGCCACGCATCCTCGCCATCGACCACGGAACCGTTCGCATCGGGCTGGCCATCAGTGATGAAATGGAACTGACGGCTAGTCCGCTAAAAACCGTGGATGCAAAGCATGAAGCTGAACGTGAGATCGCCCGAATTGTAAAGGAAAAGCGCATCGCTCGTATTGTCATTGGCATGCCCTTGCTGATGAGCGGGGACAAAGGTAGTGCCACGGAGAGAGTGGAGAAATTTGCTGCCAGTTTGGACAAGGTCTTGCAGCACGAAGTGCCGATCGAGTTCGTCGATGAACGCCTTTCATCGGTGGAAGCCGAAGCCTCCATGTCGCGGGCTGGCATTACCGACAAGCGTGCGCGCAATGAAATTGTGGACCAGCTAGCTGCCGTGGTCATCTTGCAGGATTATCTAAACAACCAACGCGGCCCCGCAGGCTTCTTACTGCCGGATGACGCTTACGATCTGGAGTGGACGAATGAGTCGAAGCGACGTCGAAAGTAGGTTAGGCCTGAACAAAGGACCCGCCCCAGGGTGTCGTCGTTTACGGCTCGTGGTGGCTTATTGTGGCACTCCTTGGAAGGGGTGGCAGAGTTTGGCCATTCATGGCGGAATCCAAGATGAATTGAACGCTGCGGTGTTTAAGGCAACGCGGGCGAAGACCGTGGTTCATGGCTCTGGCCGCACGGATGCTGGCGTACATGCTTTAGGCCAAGTGGCACACATGGATGTGCCGGTGAGTCTGCGCATGAGCGATGAGTCCTGGGTGAAGTCCGTGAATGCTTGTCTGCCTTTGACCATTCGGATCATGAAGGTGAGCTCTGCTGAGCCTACTTTTCATTCACGATATGATGCCATTGGTAAGGTGTACCGATACCGTATCTGGCGTTCTGAGCTGCTATCTCCGTTTGAGTCAGATCGCGCTTGGCAGGTGCATGGTCCCTTGGACATTGAGGCGCTGAAAACCTGCTTGGACAGTCTGGTCGGTACACATAATTTTGTGAGGCTTTCCGCTAACCGAGGAGACATGCCGGAGACTCAGCGGCGGCTGATGACTGAGAAAACCACGCGTACCATTCATCGTGTGGACATGAGAGAGGATGGGGAATTGCTAGAGCTGGAATTTGAGGGTGATGGTTTTTTATACAAGATGGTTAGACTCATCGTGGGCAGTCTCGTTCAGGTGGCACGCGGGCGAGCAACGGTGGATTGGTTTAAGGAACTTCTCACCAATGACGATGCGGTGCAAAGCAATCAAATGGCACCAGCGGGTGGGCTGTATCTCGTGCGGGTCTTGTATTGAGCCTCAGCGTTTCTTGGCGCGGTCAAAACGACTTTGACGATCCACAATAGGTTCAGGCGCTGGCGGTACGGGAGTCGATGTTTGTGGCGTGGAGGCTGTGCTGGGGACTGCTTTCTCCAAACGTCTTTGATGGGCACTGGCCGTAGCGTTGGGTTTGGATTGCGCGGCTTTCGGCTTCCAGCCTGCGAAGGCCCACTCAGGCATGTGCCAGCCTGTGCGAGTGATTAAGGCTTCGATCAACATCAAGGCTAAGGCCAGTAGCAGCAATTCGTTGCGCAGGTCAATGAAGCGCTCAGTTCGTGGTGTCCTCCAAGCTTGACTGATTTCTAGCAATTCACGGCCACCGCTGGCTAAGGATACTTGGCGCAGTTCTTCAGTGCGTGCTTCATCAAAGGCCCACTCGGTGCTGGTGCCGACAATGGCAGGGCCGAAACTGAGTGCCTGAGCGCCGATCTGTACGGCACCACGAACCATTTCTCCTTCAGGCAAGTCCACGCGTGCCTGATAGTGTCCTGGGGAAACTCTCTCCCAGGCAATTTCGTGAGTGGAATCGGCTTTCAGGCCGTGGGCCAAAACGATGCGCGGGGCTTTGTTCATTAGCCGTTGTTCCCAGGTGTCATCATGCAGGAGATCCAGGGTTAGGACGGTGCCTTCCAGTCGATGTTTGAGCCCGATGCCTGGTGGCAATTGCTCGCCCATTAGCCAGCGGGTCATCGTTTGAACAAAGTCTCCGTATTTTGGCCAAGCACGGATTTTTTCAGAGTACTCGCCACCTAACGGAAAACAGATGGCGGCAGTGCGTCCAATGCCACGTTGTCCAAATGAGACAAGGGGTGCAGCATATTCGTCCTCGGAGATGAGGGCTTGGCTGGCCCAGTCGCGTACGTAGCTGAGGTTGTAGCCATCGGCTTCGCCTAACCAATTAAGGGGTTGGCTGCTGATCTCAAACCAACCGCTTGTGGACTTGGTTTTGACGGGGTCACGAATGAAGGCGCTGCGTGCTACGGCGACGGTTTCCTGACTGAAAATGCTGGGCAGTTCTTCGGCTTTGTCTGTGAAGAAGAGGCGGCCTTTGCCGAGTGTGGCAATGTCTTCCAAAAGTTTGGCATCGGAATCACTTCGTGTGCCCAGGGCGATCACGCTGATGGTGCCGCCATTGGCGACGATCTCAGCAATCAGGCGTTTGTAATCTCCTGGCTCTTCTGAATCGGCGGCATCAGAAAAGAGGATGATGTGGCGTTGACCAACTGGAGCCTTTTTGAGTTGCTCCCAAGCGGCTTTCAAGCCTGTGTAAACATAGATACCCCCGCCGGTGCTTTCGATGCGGCGGACGGCGCTTTCCATCTTCTCGCGATTGGGGCCTACGGGTTGCAGAGGCACCATTTGGTGGGCTTCACTGTCCACGGCAAAGACGGTTAGCAGATCCTGTGGCCCCAGAAAACGGATGGCATTGGCAGCGCCTTCATCTGCCAAGGACATTTTGGTGAAACCATTATTAACGGTCATTCCCATGGAGCCGCTGCGATCCATGACGATGCCCATGGCCACCATCAGTTTTCGATGCTCTTGCTTCAACTCCATGGACACCGGGAGGAGGGGATCAATCGCTGACTCAAAGTAACCACCTGCGGCGAAACTCTTTTTTCCTCCCGCCATGAGCAGACTGCCGCCCTGTTCTCGCACGTAGAAATCCATGGCCGAGAGAAAGTCATTGGGCAGTTCAAAGGCAGGTACGTTGTTCAATATGACGCACTTGGCTCCAGCGAGTTGGCCCGCGTTAACGCTGCGTAAGTTAGTCACTTTTTCGACCGTGAATCCCTGACGTAGCAAGGTCTCGGCCACTGGGTCGTCCGTATAGGCCGTGAGCAGCAGAACGCGTGGGCCGCCCGCAATTTCAATCATGGCCTCATGATGATTGTTGCCTGGATGAGCATCCACGGCGGGTTGAATGAAAGCTTCATAGTGTGCCACGCCTGCTGTTCCTAGCCGATCTGTAAATCGAATGATGCCTGTGCCCAGGCGCACATCCACTTCGCTGGATTTAAGCTCTACGCCTTGGCGCATGATTTTGATGGGCACGGGGCCGTCCTGGGTGCCGCGAATTTCGACTTCTAGGAGAAAAGGTTCTCCCAATTGGGCCTTCGAAGGAACACGCAGGGCGGAGATCCTAAAGTCCGTGGGTTCAGGATCACGGATGAGGTGATAGTCCAACTCGATACCCTGTTGCCTGAGTTTTTCAGCGATGCCCGTTAGCGGTTCCGTGGAGTAACCATCGGTAAAAATGAGCAGTCGCGCGGGACGTCCCTGGCTGTTGCGTTGGGCTTGAACCAGAGCTTGGGCGATAGCCAATCCTGTGCGGGTGGATTGCCTCTGCCGATCATACAGCTCGGCACCTTCAGCTCCGCGTCGCATGACCTCCTCGGCATAATTGAGCTGAAAGAGGCGATCATGGCCACCGCGACTTTGCTCCAGCAGTTTCTCCCATTCGGGCAGTCCCTTGGCCAAGGGTTTCTCGGCAGAGATGGAGCTGTCCAGTAGAACCCACAGATCCATGCCGTCTGCAATTCTGCGCCACTGAGGTTGGGCTATAATCAGGGTGACTAAGCCTAACAAAAAGATCCTCAGGGGCCTCCAGACTGATAGACGCGGTAACCACCAACCTGCCAGGAGCAGGAGGGGGAATAGGGCAAGCCATTCAGGGTGACGAAGGATCATCTGGCTTGAGGTAGGTGAGTGTTGAAAGAGGAAGTCGGGACCGATTTATCCCGCCCCCACCACCAGCTGCCAAGAAGGACAGCAAGAAGAAGGAGCGTCCAGAGTCGCCAGTTAGGGTCGCTTTCCTGGAGGGTTTCAATTTGTAGCACTTGAAGATCTGCGGCTTCGTGAAAGGGTTTCGCTTGGCTGAGATTGGCTTCACGTGTGTCTGCAAAATGGGCGGCAGCGGTGAGGAGTGTTTCTTCACCTTGGGTGATTTCAAAGAAGCCAGGCAGGGCAGGGGCACGCAGGAGATGGGCTTGATGCACGGGCACGGATTCGGTTTTGCCAAGGGCGGTTTGGACTCTTAGAGGGGCAGCTTTTTCTCCTTTGTGGTGGGCGACGGTGAGTCGCTGAC
>JAOZVT010001159.1:0-1637 GCA_025869455.1 Prosthecobacter sp. | reverse complement strand
TGGAGCGTGCAGGAGCTATTTTTTCCTGCCTAACTTCTTCTAAAAAGCGGTGCAGTAACACGGCGAGTGCGGGTAGTTTGCGGGCATTGCTGGTGGCTAGATCGAAATGGCAAAAGAGCTGTTTAGCCCCTGCGGTAGTCTGCCGGAGACTGATCAACGGGCGCTCGCCTTGCCAAAGCAGCACTTGGTCACGGGCATCACGAGGCATCACCATGCCTTCACGCACCAGGAGGGATTGCCAGTTGAGTCCTTCCGTCAGTGGGTGGGCGTCTCCGACAATGGCGCCTCGCAAAGCGGGTGGGTTGGTCACTTTAGTTGGCGTGGCAAAAACGCAGGCATGCTGGGTTGCCTCCAGGGCAATGCTGGGAGGCCAAGTAATCACTCGCACATCGGCTTTAGCTGCCTCGGCTTCGAGGGTGACATCGGCATACAATTCAAATAACTCCGCAATTTGCTGCGAGGAGGGATCTTTTTTATTGGGAAGATTCAGGGCCAATGTCTTGGGTTTGGGCAAGACGATGGGCAGCTCATCATCCACAGTTAGGGCATCTGGGGATAAAATGAGCGTCAATGATGGCTCTTTAGCCTGTTCTAAAAAGGGGCCACTGAGAGTCCGTGTTTCATCCGGGGCCAAGGTGAGTTGGGTGGCAGGTGAGGTCTTGCCATCTGCCAAAGCATGCCATTCGCGTACTTGTGGGGTTGGACTGTAGTTACGGACAATGGCACGCCAGTACCACTGGCCATCTTTTTCTTCGATGCTGACTCCGGCCCAGCCCACATTGGCGGTCTCATGGCCCACGGATATGACTTTAGCTGAAAAGGCGGGAGGCGCGGCCAGAGGATGATCGGTGACCAAAAGCACGGCTCCCTGAGGGCCGACAAGACTGCGAGCACTGCGCAGGGCAGGTGTGAAATCATGAGTTCCCAAGGCGGGTTGCCACTGGGGAAGATGAGTCGTTAGGTCAAGGGATGATGCCCCATAGTAGAGGCTGGGGGAATCGGCATCGCTGCTTAACAAGGCGAGCTCTGCGCGGGCTCCTGGGCTGAGGAATTTGGACAGGGTCTGAGTCACTGCCTTTTCAGCTTCGGGGCGAAAGGCCTGCATGGAGGCTGAGCTATCTAAGACTATGGCGATGCGATGAACGGCATCATTTCGCAGCCATCGGGGGCCAGCGAGTAGCCAAGTGAAAATGAGCACCATCAGCAACTGCAACCAGAGCGGGATGGAAAGGCGAAGTTTTTCGATCCGGTTGCCTTTTTCTGATTCGCGTTGGAGTTGCTGAAGCAGAAACAAGGTGGTCACCGTCATCCGACGGCTGCGGCGCTGGAGAAAATGGATGGCCAGTACCATGGGAATGCCCAACAAGGCCCAGAGGGCGGCAGGGTGGGTCAAGGTAGGCATATGGAGAAAGGGTTTACAGACCTAGGGGCTTATCGTCCAGCAGGTTGTCCGGGAAAAGGTGTGGTTGTGGGCTGGCTGGGAATGGGGAGGAGGATGTTTTTTTCCCCATTTGGGGATTTATCAGCTTAAGATGTTGATTGTGAGCGTGTTCGTTATGGGGAGCGATGGGGATTTGAGTCCCCATAGTTTCCCCATGGGGAGGTGTGGGGGTTTCAGAGTTGGGCAGAGAACACAC
>JAOZVT010001158.1 GCA_025869455.1 Prosthecobacter sp. | reverse complement strand
CGTCTTGGCCACTTCCATACGTGCGAAAGTCCGGTCACCACCGCCTTCAGCCATGGCCAGAGTGGAAACAGTCAGCGCTGCGACGACGAACAAGGTTTTGATGGTGTTCATATGGGCTACCTCAGATGTGTGAAAATATCCCCTCTGAATCACATCATGGATTGGACTCTTTGGGGGTGAGCAAAAGACTCAGTTGGACTATAAGAGACACCCCCTGTCAGGAAGCTTAGGCCAATATTACAGTTGTGTCAGTTTGGGATATTTTTCTTGAAGTACACGCTATTTAATACGTATGGTCTCCATATTTTCGCATTGCGCGACTTTTATTGAATATAAGATTGAAGTGTAATCATTGCTTTGGGTTCCATTAATTCTCACGGAAGCGATGTTCTAGGTCTCTCCATTAAAATTAATAGGAGACTTGAATGCGCTGCTGCAACAGCTGAGTGTTCAATGATCAAAGAAGATAGTAATGCCACCGAGGGTGATTAATTGTGAGTATTAATTTTGAGAAAGCATTAGGCTCCGCAGAAAGAGCGTTAGTTTATCGTGGCCAAAGAGCTGAGATCTTGAGTAACAATATCGCGAACGCTGACACTCCGAACTTCAAAGCCCAAGACTTGGATTTTTCTACTGTGCTCGCCAGCCAAACCAAAGAACCTGCTACCACTGCGTTTTCTTTGAAAACAACAAACGCAAAGCATTTTCTTAAGAAAGAATCGGCGGTGGCTATATACGGGCGCGACTTGCTTTACAGCACGCCGGCTCAGCCTGCCTTGGACCAAAATACTGTCGATCAGCAGGTCGAGGTTGCCAAATACACAGAAAACGCAATACGTTTCAACGCGGCTTTTACTCGGTTGAATGGAGCATTCAAGGGTTTGCTCAAAGCTCTGCGCGGTGACTAGCAGCGCAGGCGCATGCGAGCCCATTTTGACCGACACAGCAGCTTAAGTACTCCTAGATTCAGAGGTATTCTCCTCCAGACGGCGCTCTACTCAAGAGCAGGAGTCTCCGTTCAATGGCTGATCTTGGAAGGAAAGCCAACCGCCTCCACAGCTTTACGAAGCTGTTCCGCGTTTTCGCTACTTTCAACACTCACCTTACCGGTTGATCGATCGACTGAGACCGTAGCGTTGCCGTCCAGTGCCTGGATCGCTCTGGTGATTTTGCCGACGCAGCTGCCGCAACCAATGCCTGATACATCTAAGACGACCATGTAAATTACCCTCGTGCTGAGCGGTGTCTTTTCCCCGCAGCGACAGCATCGACGTTGACACCATGGCAAGGTCAACGATTATCTAATCAAAGCCGTGAGCGCAGATTTCGAGAAGTTTTACGGGACTTGACCACTCGGCTGCTAATTAGCTCGCTACCGTTTGAACGGTTTCCAGGAGTGCGCCCTATTGTTCTCGTCGGTAAAGGTCGGCTAACGGCAACATTGCGGCTCTCTTGCTTGATCCCTCGATTTTGTAAGCCTCTCGTTTCGTCAACGGCTTTTTGATCTGTCCTCCATGGCATCTTGCATAGGGATAGGGGGGACGCCTATGATGCGACCTTGTATAGGTAGGGGGGGTATAACGTGGGCCATATCGCATCACACAAAGACGATCTTCTTAAACGTGTAAAACGTATTGCCGGACAAATTCAAGCTGTTGAACGAGCATTAGAATCGGATCTCGACTGCGCCAAGACACTACATCTTGTTGCGGCCACTCGAGGTGCCATCAACGGGCTAATGGAGGAGATCATCGAGGATCACGCACGAGCGCATGTCGCGAACCCTGCGCTCAGCGAAGAAGAGCGTAACAAGGGCGTCGAAGAGCTTCTTGAAGCTATCCGCCGATACTCCAAGTGAACCTCCAGGTAAACACGTATGAGCAGCACCGACATCGATTACACACACGACCACGTGTTTCTAGGCTCAGCGCACGATGAGAATGCCAAGCGTACGCTTTGGGTTGTAGCACTCACGGTGGCAATGATGATCGGGGAGATCACCGCCGGCTATATCACGGGTTCGATGGCGTTACTGGCCGATGGCTTCCACATGGCAACCCATGCGGGCGCATTGGGCATCGCGGCGGCCGCTTACGGATACGCAAAACGCCACGCTACCAGCCAGCGCTACAGTTTCGGTACAGGAAAGGTTGGAGACTTGGGCGGGTTCGCCTCGGCGCTGATTCTTGGCATGGTTTCGTTGGGCATTGGCGTTGAATCGGTCATGCGTTTGTTGCAGCCAACACCGGTTCAGTTTGGCACCGCGACCCTCATCGCCGTTGTCGGTTTGCTCGTCAACATTGTCAGTGCCCTGCTGCTGGGTCATGGGCATGGACATGGACACGACCACGATCACCCTCATGCCTACAACGGAAACGACAACAACTTGAGGTCCGCCTATGTCCACGTCATTGCAGACGCGCTGACGTCGATTCTGGCCATCGCTGCCTTGCTTGCCGGTCGATATCTGGGTTGGGTGTGGCTCGACCCGGTCATGGGTATCGTCGGCGCTATCGTTATCGCGCGTTGGGCCTGGACCTTGATGGGGGTAACTGCGGGCGTGTTGCTCGATCAGACCGACGCGCACGTTGCCGAGGAAATCCGCG
>JAOZVT010001157.1 GCA_025869455.1 Prosthecobacter sp. | reverse complement strand
GGGGAACCGTTGGTCTTAAGCGGTTGATTTGCCTACCCGTTATTCTAGCGTCAGGCATGATATTGGACAGCATTCACGGATTGATCGAAAGAAGGGTGCTTCTCAATTACCGGATTGATCCGAACGTGCTTCTCCAGGTTTTGCCCAAGCCCTTTCGTCCCAAGCTCTATTCTGGTTACGGTGTGGGTGGCGTATGCATGATCCGCTTTGGCCAGCTTCGTCCGCGTCTGTTTCCCTCATGGCTAGGGATGGCCTCGGAAAATGCCGCGCATCGCATTGCCGTGGAATGGGACCAGGATGGCACGTTGCAAGAAGGTGTTTACATCCCCCGGCGGGATACGAATTCCTGGTTCAATAAGACTCTGGGAGGGGTTGTTTTTCCAGGTATTTTTCAGCGCAGCCAGTTTCAGGTTCAAGAATCTGAAACTCAACTTTCACTCTCGGTTCTTCGCCAGGACGGCGGTACGGAAATCGCGTTTAGAGGTAGCCTTGCCGGATCATTACCCGCTCAAAGCATCTTCCCCTCCCTCGCGGAGGCAGCCGGATTCTTTTCTTTGGGGGCCATCGGTTACTCCGCCACGCATACCCCGGGGCACTATCACGGCATGGAACTCCGCTCCCTCGACTGGACGATTGCTCCGCTGTCTGTGGAGGCCGCTAAGTCTTGTGTTTTTGACGATCCTCAGTATTTCCCAGCAGGTTCTGCGGAAGTGGATTGTGCCCTTCTAATGCGCGGCATCTCACATGAATGGCATAGCCGCCCAGACCTCTATCTCTCCGAGGACGGTGATTCACTCACCAGTCAGAAACGATAGACAAAAAAGCCACGCCCTTTCAGGCGTGGCTGGGCAAGGGGCAAAACCATTCACCTCACTTTGTCGGAAACGGGTTCCGTTCTTCAAATCCGGCTTGATGCCAGTAGGGATAGGTTTTGGGTTTATCGCTGGCGGCATCCAGTTTGGCCACCTGTTCGGGGCTGAGATTCCAGCCCACGGCTCCTAGGTTCTGGCGCAGTTGATCTTCTGTGCGGGCACCGATGACGACGGTGGAGACGGTCGGACGTTGCAGCAACCAATTCAGGGCCACCTGAGGCACGGACTTGCCTGTTTCTTCTGCCACTTCATCCAGAGCATCCACCACCTTGTAGAGGTATTCATCATCCACCTGTGGGCCTAACTGATTGCTCAGGGCGTGGTTCAGGCGGCTGGTTTCTGGGCGCGGCTGATTGCGGCTGATTTTGCCGGTGAGGCGTCCCCAACCGAGTGGACTCCAGACGACGGCTCCCACTTTTTGATCCAGGCCCAGCGGCATGAGTTCCCATTCGTAGTCACGACCGATGAGGGAATAGTATGTCTGGTTAGCCACATAGCGAGACAGGCCAAATTTGTCGGCATACGCTTGCGCCTTCATCAGATGCCAGCCCGAGAAATTAGACACGCCGATGTAGCGGATCTTCCCAGCGCGCACCAGATCATCCAGCGTATTCATGACCTCTTCCACGGGAGTCATGGCATCGAATCCATGCAGTTGATAGAGGTCAATGTAATCGGTGCCTAGGCGTTTCAGGCTGGCTTCCACACTGCGTGTCAGGTGCCAGCGGGAGGAACCCACGTTGTTCGGGCCATCGCCAAAACGGAAGGTGCCTTTTGTGGAAATGAGCACCTGATCACGGCGGCCTTTGATGGCCTGTCCCAGGATTTCTTCCGCCATGCCGTCGGAGTAAATATCCGCACTGTCAAACATGGTTAGGCCATTTTCCAGGCAGATGTCAATGAGCCGTGAAGCTTCAGAAACATCCGAAGAGCCCCATTCCTTGAAGAATTCTGTGCCGCCGCCGAAGGTGCCTGTGCCGAGTGTGAGGGCGGGGACTTTAAAGCCTGAGCCGCCGAGTTGTCTGTATTCCATACGTGTGTTTGTTTGAGAGGTTGAGTACTGTTACGAATGAGACGTTTGAAGGTCCCGAAAGATTTCTGAAGCGATTTCAAAGGAGCGCAGTCGCGCCTGCTGATCATGAATGTGTGCCGTTGCGATGATTTCATTAGCGCCAGTATTGTCTAACAAAGTTTGCAATTGATGGCGCAGCGTCTCAGGTGAGCCTACGACGGAACAGCTTGTCATGCGGTCCACTTGAGCCGCTTCCACAGGGTTCCAGATTTTGTTGATGTCATCCACCGGCGGTTGCAGCTCACGTGGCCACCCCCGAATCAGGTTTAAAAAGACCTGCTGAAGGGAAGTGAAAAGCCGCTTCGCCTCTGGATCCGTATCAGCGGCAAAGACATTCACACCCACCATGACATGCGGTTTTTCAAGCACATCGGATGGCTGAAAACGTGTACGATAGATGTTCAGGGCCTGATACAACATCTCGGGGGCAAAGTGGGAGGCAAAGGCAAACGGGAGTCCCATTTCAGCGGCTAGCTGGGCGCTGAAGAGGCTGGAGCCTAACAAATAAAGCGGGACGTTTAGACCTTGTCCAGGCACAGCACGCACCTTTTGCCCAGGTTGGATCGGGCCGAGGTATCTTTGAAGTTCCAGCACATCATCTGGGAAGGTGTCACCACTGCTGCCAAGACCACGACGCAGGGCACGGGAGGTGGTCTGATCTCCAC
>JAOZVT010001156.1 GCA_025869455.1 Prosthecobacter sp. | reverse complement strand
ACCTCCTCCGCCGCTTTTCCAAAGACCACTATCGGTAACAAAAAGGAACTCCTCACCATTTTCATTGCTCAAAGTCAAACCGTGACCTCCGGGCCAAACACTGCCCCAGGATTCCAAAATCGTACCATCGGTTTTATAAACCAACATCTGGTTATCCCAATGATCACCGATCATGAATAAGCGGCCATCTTTGACCTGCACCATTTCATGACAATTCAGAATGGGATGATGTCTCCCCTGCCCTGGTGCCACCCAGTCCTTAATGACTTTGTATTGATGTTTGCCATGACCGATCACCACGTCCTTTTTTGGATCGGGGGCTGCTCGCAGGGTTTGGGTAAAGGTAGCGGCGGCAGCGGTGGTCAATCCTGCAAGGAAATGGCGGCGAGTCTTCATGATGAAGCACGTTTTAACGTGGTTGCTTCCACCTGGGAATGATCTTCTTATGTCCTATTCAGCTATCCACCTGGAATCAGCCCCCAAGTTTGGAATTGAAAGAAGGTGGTATCCTGTTAGGAGATAGTCCCTAAAATGAGAGCCCGTCATGTATTAACCAACTCAAAATGACGAAGCTGAATCCCGAAAAACTACTTCCCAAGATTGAAAAAGCAGGAATCAAAGCCTCTCTGAAAGCTGGCCATGTATTGAGCCAAGAGGAACTGCTTGAAGTGAAGGTGCAACTGATGCCCACAATCTGGCGTTGGATGCTGGGTGGATGCTCCGCAGCAGCGGCCTATGGTAGTTACCTTGGCTTTTCTGACGAAAATTCGGTTGAGGATTATGGCCTTGCTGTGCTCGCCGTACTGTTTTTTCTCTTTGCTGTCGTGGGGGTTCGACGCACCCTTGGCAAGCTTCTTGACGGTCTGGATGTTGTTGATGCTGGCGAACTGCTGGGGTTGGCCATTGAAGGGATCGGTTCTGTTATTGGAAGTATCTTCGATTGAGGAATTGTGGTCCGCCCTTGCCTTGCTGCCAGGCTTTGCCATGATGAGACATGGGTAAACTCCAAGACAAAGTCGCAGTCGTCACCGGTGCCGGACGTGGCATCGGCAAAGCCATCGCTGAAAAGTTCGCCGCTGAAGGGGCCAAAGTGGCCATCATCAGCCGTACCGAAGCCAATTCACAAGCCGCCGCTGAGGCGATCAACGCTCAGTATCCAGGAGCCGCCAAAGGCTATGCCGTGGATGTGGCCAACGGGCCTGCCGTGGCCGAGTTAGGCAAGGTCATCTTGGCTGACTTTGATCATGTGGATATTTTGGTCAATAATGCCGGTGTCACCAAAGACGGACTACTGCTGCGCATGAGTGAGGAAGACTGGGATGTCGTCCTGAATACGAATCTCAAAGGCGCCTTCAACATGGTGAAGGCTTTCCAACGCAGCATCCTCAAACAAAAAGGTGCCCGCATCATCAACATCGCTTCCGTGATCGGCCTGATCGGCAATGCTGGGCAGGCCAACTACGCAGCCTCCAAGGCCGGCCTGATTGGATTCACCAAGTCTCTGGCACGTGAGTTCGCTGGACGTGGTGTCACCGCCAACGTCATTGCCCCAGGTTTCATCGCCACAGACATGACCGGAGTGTTGGATGAAAAAGTCAAAGCCGCTGTGCTGGAAAAGATCCCCTTGGCTGACTTTGGACAGGCCGAAGACATCGCTGCTGCCGTCACCTTCCTGGCCAGTCCTGAAGCCCGTTACATCACAGGCCAGGTCTTGGCTGTGGATGGCGGCATGGTCATGTAAGGTCCCTTGAAATGATTGGGCGCGTCCTCTCGCGAGGACGCGCTTTTTTATGCACAGATCACAGTTTCGATACCCTGCACACGATCTTGCTTTTGTAGATAAGCACGGCTTGATGGAGCATGCATTTGCGTCGTGGCACCTGGGCTTTTTTAGGTCTCCTTTTCCTTCTTCTTTTGGGCATCATTGTTCCCTTTATTATTTGGGGTGAGCAGTTTGATACGGCGCTGAGTCTGGAAGGTGCCAAGGTTTGGATGGAAGGATACGGAGCCTGGGCTTGGGCCGCAGGAATCGGACTGCTCATTGCTGATATTGCGCTGCCCATTCCTAGCACCATTGTCATGTCTGCCCTGGGGTGGATGTATGGCTGGTTTCTCGGCGGAGTGATTGCCGCCTGCGGATCTTTTTTATCTGGCATGGTGGCTTATGGAGCCTGCCGTTGGTTAGGCCAGAGGGCTGCGCGCTGGATCGCTGGAGAGGAGGGATTGCAACGAGGTGAATCTCTATTTGCTAGGCATGGAGGCTGGTTGGTGGCTCTTTCCCGTTGGATGCCTGTGCTACCGGAGGCTGTGGCCTGTTTAGCCGGTCTAGTACGGATGCGCTGGAGCACCTTTATTTTGTCACTTGCTTGCGGCTCATTACCACTCGGCTTTGCCTTTGCCGCCATCGGAGAACTAGGCCAATCCAGCCTGACCTGGGCTATGATTCTAAGCGCTCTTCTACCCGTTACTTTATGGTTAGGCGCTACGCGTTGGATGAATAAAAAAGGCGCGTCAAATGACGCGCCTTCTCAAATGAAATAAGCTTCGAATTAAGAAAGCTTGGAGAGTACTTTCTCCACCGTTGCTTCCACTGTGAGCCCGTGCTTTTCAC
>JAOZVT010001155.1 GCA_025869455.1 Prosthecobacter sp. | reverse complement strand
TGGCCGTCAAGGTGGTGCATGCCGTGGCGATGATGGTAGGAAGAATGATCTGATAGGCACCTTTGACACCAGCGGCGCTGAGGTAGGCAATCACCGTCATGGGCACGAGCGTGAATGCAGCGGTGTTCATGGCCAGGAAGGTGACCATGGCGTTGCTAGCGGTGTCCTTGTGAGGGTTCAGCTCCTGGAGGTGAGTCATGGCCTTCAGCCCCAGGGGCGTAGCATTATTTCCTAGGCCAAGCATATTGGCGGCCAAATTCATGATCATGGCACTCATGGCGGGGTGATCCCGAGGAACATCCGGGAAAAGACGACGCATGATGGGGGACAAAAGCCGTGCTGCCACGGCCAGAAGACCCGCCTTTTCCATGAGGCGCATGACCCCCAACCAAAACATCATCATGCCAGCCAATGGCAGTGCGATGTCCATGACGGCGATCTTGGACATGTTTAAGGCGGAGGTAATGACTCCCGTATCTCCGGTGAAGCGACCTAGCAACCCGGCCACCAGAAGACCGATCAGAATGAGGGAGGCCCAAATGTAATTCAGCATGTGTAGGAAAAGAATGCTGAAGAAAAAACATTCAACCTGGAACTTTAATTTGCTAAGAGAGTATCAAATTGTTCCCCTCTTTCATTTTGCACCGTAACCCAGCATAACTATGCTTTCCACCATCCAAGCTGCCAGCATCCGCAGCGGGTTGAGTCCCCATGTGATTCGCATTTGGGAACGCCGTTATGAAGCACTGACCCCTTCACGCACAGGGACGAACCGTAGAATGTACTGTGATGAGGAGATTGAACGCCTCAAAGTATTACGAGAATTGACCGAAAATGGTCATCGTATCGGAAACATCGCACGGCTTGAAAAAAGCGCGCTTGAGCAGATGCTCACGCAAACTTTGGAGAGATCAAACTCCAAGACGGCAAGCTTCAGCGTGGATGCAACCACCGATTTGGACACGCCGAAACAATACGTAAAGGCCTACGTGGAAGCGGTCAAAAAGTATGATTCCGAGCGCTTACGGAGGTTGCTGCATCGGGCGCGTATCCAGTTTGGCCAGCGGCCGATGATCCATAAGGTCATTTGCCCGCTGATCCATGAAATTGGTCAATTATGGCAGCAAGGTGAAATCAGACCCAGCCATGAACACGTGGCGACCTTCGTCATTCGTGAAATCTTGATTACCCCGGTCCCAGGAAGTCATGTGTCCCCTTCTGCCCCAGAAGTGGTGATCTGCACTCCGACGGGAGAGGTACACGAACTCGGCGCTCTGCTGGTAGCTTCTTCAGCCCGAGATCTGGGCTGGCGCGTGACTTACCTGGGCACGAATTTACCGACAGAAGAAATCGTAGCCTGTGTGCAGGCGCGAAAGGCGCGGGCTCTGGCCGTGAGTGTGGTGTATCCAGATTGCTGCCCCGTCATAGAGGAGAACTTACAGAAAATCCGCCAACTCATGCCTAGCAGTATGGCTTTGATTATTGGAGGTCGAGCCGCGCGTGGCTATGCCCAGAATATCAAAGATACGAATATCTTGTGGGCCGACGATCTGAATCAATTGGATCAATGGCTCGTGCAACTTTCCACGGAAAAGCCGGCATTCTGAACTGTACCTGTGTCTGAGGTTTGACACCAGAAAGCCAACCGCTACTCTCGCGCCACTCTATGCACCTCTACCGCACCACTCAAGGAATCTATCTGAACTTTGCCAACCTTTGGTATCGTCTAGCTGATTTAGAATGGGATGCGCTTTTCAATCACGAAAATCTACTAGCCTACCTGACGGAGATCACGACCACCTACACGGCTGTGCCTGGGCCTACGCCGGAGACGATCTTGGCACCGATAGGAACACAAGAAGTCTGGGCCGCAGGGGTGACTTATTTCCGCAGCCGCACCGCCCGGATGGAGGAGAGCAAAGACGCTGGTGGAGGTACCTTTTATGACCGCGTGTATGCGGCTGAGCGTCCCGAAATCTTTTTTAAAGCCACTCCGCAGCGCGTTGCCAATCCAGGCCAAGCCATGCATCTGCGGGGAGACTCCACCTGGATGGTCCCAGAGCCAGAGTTGACACTGGCGATCAATAATCGCGGTGACATCATTGGTTATACCGTGGGCAATGACCTTTCCTGCCGGGACATCGAAGGGGAAAACCCACTCTATTTGCCCCAGGCAAAGTGCTTCAAGCTCTGCGCTGCCGTGGGTCCCTGCATTCTGGTGACTCAAGATCTGCTCCCCCCAGAGACGGTGATCGGCGTGAAAATTGGGCGCGGAGAGACTGTCGCCTTTGAGGGAGATACCACGCTGGATCAACTGAAGCGCACACCGAAGGAACTGGCAGAGTTTTTATACCGCGACAATACCTTCCCTACCGGAGCCCTGCTGATGACGGGTACAGGCACGGTGCCGGGCGATGAATTCACCCTGAAAAGTGGGGATATTGTGAGCATCACGATTGATGGCATCGGCACCTTGGCGAACCCGATGGGCTAATTCGAGGCGTCACAAGACATAACTGAAAAAGGCTGAGTCGTGTGCAGTTCTGCGCAAAGGCGTTTGCTTCATGGTCGGATGTCTTGAATACTGAAACTGAATTTCACTTCCCCCAAC
>JAOZVT010001154.1 GCA_025869455.1 Prosthecobacter sp. | reverse complement strand
AAAGCCAGCGTAGAAATCCACTGCTGGAGGCCCAAGCCATCCTTGTACTTCTCCAGGTCAAAAATGATCATGACGCGCTCAAACCGGTTCGGAGCCAATTTAATCCCCGTCCAAAGTGCGGCCAAAGCGGTGCCTGCGACCACAGCTAGATAACGGGTACGCGTCCCGGCCACAAACATGATGCCTGCCCCCACCGCTGCTGCCACGGAGCCATTTCCCAAATCCACTTCCCCACCGATCAAGGCCACAATGCTGCCCAAGATCAGACCCGGAAGCAGCAATCCATGCTTCAGAGTACGCTCCAGATTTTCATGTTTGGCAAACCAACCCGCCATTGCGACGATCAGAATGAGCTTGGCAAATTCTGAAGGCTGAATGCGTGTCCCGCCAAAGCCAATCCAGCGGGAAGCCCCATTCACACGGGCTGCGATCATGGGCTTGTAACCCAGCAAATGCGCCACATGCCATTCATAACACAGCAAAAGACTAAAGGCCGCTGCCCCTAGCAGCCACCAGCGCCAGCGGAACCAGACATTGTAGTCCACCATGGCCATCACAATGCAGGCCACCATGGAAATGCCAACCCAGATACCCTGACGCCAGAGGGTCACATAATCTTCCCCTCCCCCCTCACGGGTAAAGTAACTCGTACTGGCCAACATCGTGATCCCCAATCCCGTCAGCAGAGTGACCGCTAACAGCAGCAGGAGGATGGATCGTTTGGCCATGGTCGTGAGGAAGGTTCAGGTCAATTTTTGGCAACCCGGCCCACGACTACTTGCGTGGGATGGTGAGCTTCATGCCGATTTTTAAGGCTTCAGGCTTGGTGATCTTATTCACCTCTTGGAGAGCACTCACGCTCACCCCGTACTTGCTGGCGATGCGATAAAGCGTCTCACCAGACTGCACCACATGCGGAGGCACGGAAGCTTTAGCAGGCTCCTTCTTGGCAGGAGGCGGAGAATCGACCACCACCTTTTTCACCGGAGCTTTTTCCACGGGCTTGGCAGCAGGGGGTGTGTAGGGAATCGCTTTCGGGACCACCTTTTCCACTTCCTTCTTCACCACCACGGGTGGAGCGACGGGAGCAGGAGGGGCTTCTTCCACCTTGGCGGTGGTCGCTGGCAATTCGACACGAACAGGCATGCCGGAAGCTTCCTTCGTGACCGCAGGGGGAGGACTCTCTTGGACAACCATGCCCGGAGCAACGGTAGGGGCTGGCGTCAGCTCATTTTCAATGGTCGGGCTGAAGCTAAAGCTCTGCTCTCCAGGCAAGACGAGGCTAATTGGCACCTGGGAAGCGGAAATAGAGGATTCAGGGAGGGCTGGCTTGGCCAGTTCTCCATTCGCACCCGCCACGTTCACGCCCACCGCTTTCACCACAGGGCGTTTTGGATAAATGATGACGTCGTTTGTATTGATCTGGCGGCCTTGATCCACCTTGTTCAGTTTGATCAAGACATCCTCTGATACTTCTAACTTCTTGGCCACAATGCGGATCGAGTCACCAGACTTCCACTCATAGGTGGAGTACTCTTCCAAGGACTGATTTTTATCCAAGCCCAAATCCACTTGCGCGGAGGGCATCGCACTTGCAGAAGATTGGCTAAAATCCTGGGTCAACTTGGTGGTTGGTGCTTCCTCACCATTCATGAAATCATAAATGATGATGCCACCGATGACGACGATGTGGATGAGCAACATCACCACAAACATGCGCGCCATGTTCGAGTTCGGCTCATGCTGATTGAAGGCACCCTCATCTGTCACCATAGCGACGCGATGTTTGTGTCTCTCACCCTCCAGGAGGTTGAGCAGGAGTTTGTCTTTCTTCTTTTTGCTCATGATGTGTGGGTGTTCAGGTGGATCAATTTAGAGAGTGGACGGCCGCACGGAAGGCTTCGCCGCGTTGGGCATAGCCCGTGTACATATCAAAAGAGGACGTACCTGGACTCAGAATGATGCAGTCTCCAGGCTGTGAAAGGTCGGTGGCCTGTTGCACCGCATCTGCCATATCAGTGGCCGTCTGGCAAGGCAGCAGATCTTCAAAGGTTTCCTTGAGGGCATTGGCAATCTCACCAATGCAGACCATGGCACGCACCTGCCCTTCGAGAGACTCCCGAAGTGGGGTGTAATCCAGTTGCTTATCCTTGCCTCCCACGATCAAAACGATAGGCTTCTCCATGGAGCGGAGACAGGCTTCCAGCGCGTGCAGGTTGGTGGCTTTGGAATCGTTGATGTACTCACGCTCATTGAGCTCCCTCACCAGTTCACAACGGTGGGCTGGCACTTCATAACCGCCTAAGGCACCCTTCATCTCTGCGACGGTGAGGCCATGCACTTGGCAGGCCATCATGGCAGCCATCACATTTTCCATGTTGTGCCGCCCCCGCAGGGTGGACACCACTTCAAAATTTTCGCCTTCAGATTCGATGCGGATTTTGCCCTGGAAGTAAGTCCAGTCAGCCTCAGTGCCATAGGCGGAAAAAGTCAGACGCTTGGCCTTCCCTGAATCCACCGATTCACCTACGCGGACAATCGCCACATCATCTTCCGTAACGTTTTCAAAAATGCGGGCCTTGGCGGCGTAATACGCCTCCATATTGGGATAACGATCCAGGTGATCTGCCGCG
>JAOZVT010001153.1 GCA_025869455.1 Prosthecobacter sp. | reverse complement strand
CCCATCCCGGATGAACTGGTGGATGAAGAAAAGCGCGATCTAGCCACCCGCACCGCGCTGGACGTGGTGCTCGTGCTGGAATCCCTGGCCACCTGGTTGCCCGAAGGCAGCCAAACCGTGGGCGAGCTAACCGTGGCCGAACAAAAAGTGCTGATCCAGCGCCTCCCGACCCCGAACCCGAGCTTCCCTGTCGCCGACTTTGAAGGCATCAACCCCGCTTTCATCCGCTTCAGCTCCGGCACCACGGGTAAATCCAAAGGCGTGCTGCTTTCCCACGAATCCCTCTTGGAACGCATCACTGCCGCCAATGAAGGCCTCCAGATCGGCCCGGGGGACCGCGTCCTCTGGGTCCTCCCCATGGCCCATCACTTTGCCGTCTCCATCGTCCTATACCTCTATCACGGAGCCACCACCCTCATCGAAGAAACCCGCATGGGAGAGGACCTCCTACGCGCCGGGGCCACCCATCAGGCCACCGTCATGTATGGTAGCCCCGTGCATTACCGCCAGCTTGTGGAGGCCCCACCCGTCGCGGAATGGACCACGCTGCGCCTGGCCGTGGCCACCGCCGCCGCCCTGGATGCCGCCACCGCTGAAAAATTCCGCACCCGCTTCGGGCGTGACCTCATCCAGGGACTCGGCATCATCGAACTCGGCCTCCCCTTGCTCAACCTCACCGGAGCGCAAGAAGCCCCCGAAGCCATCGGCCTGCCCCTCAGCGCCTATGAATGCCAGCTCAAAGACGACGCTGGCAATGAACCCCCTCAGGGTGAACCGGGCGAAATCTGCCTGCGTGGCAAAGGCATGTTTGATGCCTACCTCGACCCCTGGCTTACCCGCGCCCAGGCGCTGGATGCCCAGGGCTGGTTCGCCACAGGTGACCTCGGCCGTCGCGATGCCGCAGGCCGCGTGACTATCTGCGGACGCAAAAAAACGCTCATCAACGTGGGTGGCATGAAGGTCTTCCCAGAAGAGGTGGAGCGCATCCTCGACTCCCACCCCAAGGTGCAGCGCTCCCTCGTGGAAGCCCGCCTGCATCCGCTTTACGGAGAAGTCCCCATCGTCCGCTACATCCCCAGCCCCGAAGGTGCCCCCACCACCATGGAACTGCGGAATCACTGCCGTACCCACCTGGCTGGCTACAAGATCCCCCTCCTCTTCAGCACCGCGACCGAGCTACCCCTGACCGCCAGCGGCAAACTGAAACGCGCCTAACCGCAGAGGCCAGATTCAGGGCATTGGGATTTTCCCGCCAGCATCACCAAACCACAGCTCCGCGCCCTTTCTGTACTGTCACCCTCACTTGCCAGGAAGCGTATCCTCCTTTAGAAAAGCAGTCCCCCCCGTTCAACTCACCCCCTTTTCCAAAAAACAAACCATGATCAAACTTACCGGCATCGCAGATGAAGCAGGCGCGTCCCTCGACGTGCAGATCAAAGCCCACCAAGAACTCGGCTGGGACAGCATTGAGTGCCGTGGACTGGAGTTCGCAGGCGTCAATGGCAACCTGCATGAAATCCCAGACGCCGTGTTTGATCAGGTCGTCGCCCACCTCGCTGAAAAGAACATGAAGATCAGCGGCTTTGGTTCCCTCATCGGCAACTGGGCCAAAAAAATCACCGACGACTTCAGCATCACCGAGGCCGAAATCAGCCGCGCCATCCCGCGCATGCAGAAGCTGGGTGCCAAGCTCATCCGCATCATGTCCTACGCCGTCTGCAAAGACGACGCTGGCAAAGACCTGGAAGAACAATTCGCCCCAGAGCGCATCAAGCGCATGATCGAAATCAACCAGCGCTTTGCCGATGCCGGCCTCACCGTCGTGCATGAAAACTGCATGAACTGGGGCGGCATGAGCCCCACCTACGTCCGCCGCATGGCCGAAGCCGTCCCCGGCATGAAATGGGTCTTCGACACCGGCAACCCCGTCTTCATTGACGACCGCGACCGCCCCGGCCACAAGCAAGACGCCTGGGAAATGTATCAAGCCGTCAAACCCTTCATGGCCCACGTCCACGTCAAAGACGGCATCTGGGACAAAGCCAAAAACGATGCCGTGTACACCTACCCAGGTGAAGGCGAAGGCCAGACCGAACGCATCATGAAAGACCTCGTGGACACCGGTTACGAAGGTTACATCAGCATCGAACCCCACGTCGCCGTCGTTTTCCACGGTGCCGGAGCCGCCGACGAACTCTCCCCTGAGCAGAAGGCCAAAGAGCAATACGACAGCTACATCAAATACGGCAAGCAACTGCAAGCCATGCTGACCAAACTGGGGGCCAAACTCGCCTAACCAGATCAATTTCAAAACGCCCTCTTTCCTCACGGAGAGCGGGCGTTTTTTATGGGCGCAGCTTTTCCCTCGCGGTCTCGCGGTCTTGCGGTCTTGCGGTCTTGCGGTCTGAAAGACCGCCGGACTTAGCCCAGGGCGGCAAGCCCTGGGTCCACCACACCACCGATCCACATCTCCCGCCGCGCTCTGAAGGAGCGCCGGAGCACCCCGACACATCAAAACCATCGCGCTCCACCAAACCACGCCGCGCTCCACCAAACCACGCCGCTCCACCAAACCACGCCGCTCCACCAAACCACGCCGCTCCACCAAACCACGCCGCTCCACCAAACCACGCC
>JAOZVT010001152.1 GCA_025869455.1 Prosthecobacter sp. | reverse complement strand
GATCTCAATCCCTGTGTGGTCTGCGCCTCAGGTAAAAGCCCGTGCTGATGCGCCAGATCCAGCGTGACTTGGGCATAATCGCGCCAGGTGGCTACCCCCGTATTGCATAGATGCAGCAGGCCGGAGACGCTGGAAAGATCGGTAAACAAACGCTCCAGCCAATGGGCGATGTCGAGCGTGCTGGAGGGGACGCTCCATTTGTCTTCGATGAACCCAAGAGGTTGGCTGGATAAGGCGCGTTGGATAGCGGTTTCAGGAACGCCGCCTCCACGAGGACCAAAGAGCCACGAGACCCGGGCGACGAGAGCCTGTGGATTCGCCGCCATAACAGCGAGCTCCCCCTGGTGTTTTGAGTGGCCATAGGCGTTGACAGGCTTAGCTGGAGCCGATTCAGCCAAAAAAACGCAGCCATTTCCCGCAAATACATAATCGGTGCTGATGTGGATGCAGCGTACTTGGCGGTCGGCACAGATTTGGGCCACGATTCCAGCCGATTCTGCATTCACGCGTATGGCCAAGGAAGGGTCATCTTCACAAGCATCAGGATGGGTGATCGCGGCAGTATTGATGACCACATCAAAATCCAGATGAGCTAGCTCTTGGGCGATAGTTTGTGGACGACTGAGGTCCAACTCCGTGCGTCCAGGTGTCAGCACTTCATAATGGGACGCATAGACTTGTGCCAAAGTGCCACCGAGGCGGCCTGTGGCACCGAGAATGAGCAAACGAAGGCGGTCTGGCATGGTCTAACATACACAGACGAGGCCCCTCCTGCTTGCAAACCGAAATCTGGCATTCATGGTGCAGCTTATTCACCATGAGTACAGCAACGCCTAGCATCGCCATCATCGGCGCCGGACTTTCCGGCTTGGCTTGCGCACGTACACTGACCAAAGCGGGGCTAAAGTACACCCTTTATGAAGCCGCTGATGCGGTGGGGGGCCGTGTGCGCTCAGATGTGGTGGATGGGTTTACTTTGGATCGTGGATTCCAGGTTTTGCTTCCTTCCTATCCTGAGGCGCGGCGTGTGCTGGACTATGATGCACTGAAGCTTCGTCCTTTTTATCGTGGGGCGGATCTCTTTTACAAAGGCCAGTTTCATCGCCTTTCCGATCCATTTACCCATCCCAGGGATGCTCTGAAGCATGGCCGTGATCCGTTTGTTTCTTGGATGGATAAGTGGTACACCATCGTTTTGCGGAAGGAAGTTCTGACCACGCGTAAGATCGAGCGCCGGATTCCAGAGATCGAAACGGAGGATTACCTGCGTGATTTTGGTTTTAGTGAGGAGTTCATTGATCGCTTTTTCCGGGCCTTTTTTGGTGGAGTTTTTCTGGAAAAGGATCTGCGCACCTCGGCGCGGATGTTTCTTTTCCTCTATTCCATGTTCAGCACAGGTGGGGCTGCGCTTCCGGCTCATGGCATGCAGGCCATTCCAGACCAAATGGCCGTTTCTCTGCCTCCAGGCAGCCTGCGCCTGAATAGTCCCGTGGCCAGTGTTAGCCCCGGAGAGATCATCCTCAGCAGTGGTGAGATTGTCCACGCAGATCACATCATCGTGGCGGTGAGTGAAGAGGTGGCTGCCCGTTTGCTCCCTGACCTCTCAGGAGAAAAACACCTCCCCGCGCGCAGCACGACCTGCCTTTATTTCACCACGGATCTGCCTGTTCCTGAAACGCCAACTATTTATCTGGATGGTGATGGTCGCGGCCCTGTGAACAGTGCGTGTGTGCTTTCCAAAATCGCCCCTCATTATGCCCCTGCGGGCCAGCATCTGATCTCGGCCAGTATCATTGGTTCACCGTGTAGCGAGGAGTTAGAAACGGTGGTGCGTGACCAAATGGCACGCTGGTTTGGTGAAAGCGCCTACCTGTGGAACCACCTGCGTACGTATCAAATCCGCCATGCTTTGCCTGAGGCACGTCAATTGCATCTGGGAGACGGCCCGCTGAATGCTGTGCTGGTTCCTGGTCTGTATCGTTGCGGTGACTGGTGTGAAGATGCCTCGATCAATGGAGCGCTCATCAGTGGTCGCCGTGCTGCAGAGGCGGTGATTGGAGCGGCCGCGTGAAGTTTTTATAGCTATGAGTTGGGGCTGAATGCGTCACAATTTGCCGTCAAAGAGGCGCAAATTACCGACAACCAAGCTCTGACATCGGCACGACCTGTGCTAAGGTCGGATTGACAACCAAACTCAGCGGTCTAGTCTCCGCGCCCCTTTTCACATTCAAATACCTGACCATCAATGAGTACCCCTGCGCCTGGAAAACCCGTCTATAATGTCAAGAACCCCTTCATCGCCAAGGTGAAGAAGGCTTATGACTTATCCGGTCCTGGTGCCCCGAAGAACACGCGTCATTACGAAATCGACCTGTCAGGTGGCCAGCTAGAATACACTCCTGGGGACTCCCTAGCGGTGCAGCCGCAAAATGACCCCGCTTTGGTGGATGACATGCTGAAAGTACTGGGCTTCTCTGGAGAAGAGCTCGTTACGCACCCGAAAAATGCCGCCGTACAGGTGCCGATCCGGCAGGCCTTGATTGAAGGTAGTCTGATCACGGAGGTGGATAACAAGCTGATCAAAGCCATCATCGAAAAGACCAATGGCCAAACTTTGCTGGCTGATATGTTCACGCCG
>JAOZVT010001151.1 GCA_025869455.1 Prosthecobacter sp. | reverse complement strand
CCAAAATGCCTACTGCCCGCCTACCATCCTCGATAAAGTCAATCTCACGAACCGTCACGCCTTCAACGAGACGGATATTCGGCGATGTTTTGATTTCCTGCCCATATTCCTTCCAAAAGTTGGTTGGCAGTGACCACCGCTCAAGGGCACTGCTTGTAAAGTCTCCTACCTGGAAGCCTGGCACCATTTCCTTTTGCTTTATATGGGCCAGATCTTTCGCATCAAACACGTTTCTACCGCAGAAGAAATATTGGCAGGTCTTTTCGTGATGCCGCTCCACTTCATCCCAAGTAATCGGCCATTCAGCACCAGCAATAAAAGGACGCAACTCCAAATCCACGGGGTCAAAAGGCACACAACGCCCCCCCCAGATAATAGAAGCACCGCCCAACTGACGCCGAGTTGAGAGAGACATCGGTGCATGCACCTTACCGTCACACCCTTCGGCATCTCCCAGCGCCTGCTGACGAGAATCAAAACCTGCCTTACCGCTGTCCATCAGAAGCACCTGGACACCTTTCCGAGCAAGTTCCACCGCCAAAGTGGTGCCACACGGACCCGTCCCAACGATCAAAACTTCCGCAGGTGGAATGGCAGGGTGGAATTCAGAGACAATCATCGTCCGTCAAACTAAACAGGTCACCGGGCGGCTATTGCCTGGATGTGGGAATAATCCGTCCATGTGACTTTAAAACCGTTTCTGACCAACAGGTCACAGATCCGCAGCGGTGCGTGTCTTTGACCTTTTTGCTCCAAGATTCCAAAATGGACCTCGATAAAAATGCCACGTAGATCTCGACCTTGAAGCGTTTTTGACAATCCGGTCAGCACCTCTTCCTCATAACCTTCCACATCGATTTTTATAATATTGGGAGCAATGTCAGGATGTTCATTAAGAACAGCATCACCACACCGAACTTGAATTGAGACAAGAGCCCCAGAGCTTGCCCTCCCCCCCGCATGCCTGACTAAGCTATTGGTCTCACTTTGACCATCGACTGGCACGTCGTGCTTCTTATCTTCATCACCCAACCCAAAGTTAAATAGATGAATATTAGGGAATCCAGCGATGGCCTTTTTTAGAATTTCAGCAGTCGCAGGAAAAGGCTCAAAAACCGCTACTTTTCCAGACTCACCGACAACGGATGCCAACCGAGTAGAGTAATGCCCGACATTAGCACCGACATCCCACACCACGTCCCCCGGTCTAACACATTGTTGCAGTGCATTCCAAAATGACTCCTCATAATCAATGCCTCTCCATAGTTTCCACCTACCATGGAGCACACTGAGAATCTTGATCAGATGAAAGCGCCTCGACCACGAACGCAAATAAGGATTGGTAAGCAATGAAGTCATATTAAAAACAGCGCATCACAGGGTAAAGGAATGTATTAAAATCGTCAGTAAACGCAGTTAGGCCTAGCTCCGCCATGCACTAACCATTCCTGAACACATCTCGTCTGATCTGCCACTTGGTCCCAAGTAAACCTCCGCCGAACCAACTCCCGACCATTGCTTCCCATATCAGATCTTTCATCTGCAGACATGGCAACCATACTCCGTATTCCACTGACCAAGCTGCCCTCTTCAGGTTTAACCTCTAGAGCTGCCCCGAAAGTTACCCCTTCAGGCAAATGACACTGAGGCGTCATAATCACTGGTTTACCATAGGCCCAGGCTTCTAACACCACCATAGGCAGCCCCTCACTGAAAGAAGGCAAGACAAAGGCATCACATGCTTGGTAGAGTTTTTCTTTGTCCATTCCGAACTGTGGTCCAGCAAAAACAATCGTCGAATCTACCGAAACAGTGTCCGACCATCTCAAGCCGCATTCCGTCGCTAAGCGCTTCAGCCTGGATTCATGCCCACCTTCATCCCATCCAGCAATGACCAATACCCAAGACTGGTTGGTAGCATTCGAGAGCTGAAATGCTGCCCAGGCTTTAATAAGCGTTTCCAGTCCCTTCTTCGGATGCAAGCGCCCCAGGTAGAGCAACATCTTTTTTCCCAACGGCAGCAATGAATGAGGAACTTGCTGTTTTTGAATCGGCAGCAAATCAATACCGTTGGGAATGACACACACCGGATTCTTCAATCCATAGGCACGTAGCGACTCCATCTCAGCCAAGCAAAGTGCCCGGAGGCAACTTGCTCCCATCAAATGTTTCCGCTCAAAATAAGCGACCATCAGCCGCTTCTTCCAACCGGAGTTTTTTAGAGCCCACGCATCCATCATCCCATGTGGATGAATAACCTCTGGACGTCCAGTGCGGCGATGCCAGCGATATGATGCCAGCGATGGATAAGTCCACATCCCCTGGGTATGCACAAGATCAGGTGCAAGAATAGACAAGCCCCTTTGCATCCGTGGAGCATATGCAAAACGGGTTGGTCCAAGGCATGGAAAAGCAGTCGTTTTGATCGGTTCCCATGACTCCTTATCGGCAGCAGTAAAAGCATCCTCCACGCTTAGAACACTCACCTCATCCCCCCGCTCTTGCAGCCCCTGAGCCAACCTTCGATTTGCCTCCAACAACCCACCCGCAAGACGTGAGATGCTCCCCATGATCACGGCAACTTTCATTTAAATGATCCCATATCAGGGTCCCCCATCGCTTGTCGGACGCAGTTCTTTAAACCC
>JAOZVT010001150.1 GCA_025869455.1 Prosthecobacter sp. | reverse complement strand
ATCGTTGCGAAACTGATGAGTCCTGCGCCGCTTCTCCAAGCAAAGCTCGACCCAGAAAGTCAGTTCATCATTCAAGCCACGGATACAGAGATCGTTTGCCATCGGCCTGATGGCAGCTACGAAAAAGTAGCTTGGGATGATCTTCAAAAAGTTGAGATCCTCACACCAAGCGAACGCCCTTTTCCTCCAGACGTCCTTTGGCTACTGCATGGAAAAGACAAAGGATGCGTCATTCCCCAAGGAGCTACGGGTGACAGTGAGCTATTAGAACTTCTTCAAAGACTCCCTGGCTTCGACAACACAAGCTTTATGCAAGCCATGGGCAGCACCTCGGAAGCATCTTTTATCTGCTGGAAAAAGACGCATGCATGAGGATCAGTATAAGTGGGTAGATGCAATCCGTCTTGGCCTCATTCCCTCAAAAAGCAATGGCTCCGGCTCCTCGAATTCTCAGCTAAACTGAATATGACGGCGGCGGCGAACACTGGGTCCAAACAGGAGAGTCTTGACTGAAAACAGCATGCCAATTAGCCCACCGCCCATCATGAGCCAGGGCATCTTTCCGACCTCCCGAATCAAGCAGGCCTCATACGGATCCTCAGGGTTGTAATAAACAGGCACCGTCTTCCCTGCTGGCATCTGACTCACCATCTTCGAAGCATCGGATCGATTGCTCGAACTGCCATCCGCAAAGGTCACTTGGTTACCTTTGTATTTCTGGCCGTCGATCTCATACTCATAAATGATGCGTGCTTCATACATTCGCTGAGCCGAACCTGCGCGTGTGCGTGCTTCCGCAACATCCGAGTTTAAAATGAGGCCAGAAGCAGTTGGCCAGGATTCACTGGCCCTGCCTTTTGAATACTGCCCATAACCAAGCCAAATGAAAAAGCCTGAAACAAAAATGGGGATAAAGACAAAAGGAAAATGACGCATGACTGAATAGAAGTCCGAGAAGGTTGAACTGATCGCGTTGTTATAATTCGCAAAGCGTTTCCCGCTGTGACAAACTTTCTTAGCCTAAACACTCGTAGTTATGTCTTCTCCATTTTGCCTATCATTAGCCCTGCTAGGATTCCTATTTAGCACGGTACTGTCTGCAACGGAAACCATCGAATACGAAGGAGGGCTGTACCATATCCAGAAAGTCCCCGCGCAAGATTATGCCAAACTGGATTTCCGTTGGTTGGACTCCTCTGGCAAACCTCTTTCCAATTTTGGCGCACTTCAGAAACAACTGAGCAGCGAAGGCAAAAATATTCTCTTTGCGACCAATGCAGGCATCTATGAACGCGGACCGAAACCCTGTGGCCTAACAATAAGTGCTTCAAAAGAATTGGTTCCTCTGAACCTTGCTCCAGGTGAAGGTAATTTCTATCTCAAACCCAATGGTGTATTTTACCTGGATGACAAAGCTGGCCCAGGAATCGTGGAAGCCACTGAATACCCTGCCCTGAGACTTCAGCCTCGTTTTGCAAATCAGTCTGGCCCGCTTCTGTTACGCCAGGGAGTGATCCACCCAGCCTTTAACATCAACTCGCCAAATAGAAGGCAGCGAAGCGCCGTCGGCATCGTGGCATCGTCTCAGGAGATTCTCTTTGTCATGAGCGATCGCGGAGACCGAGAGAAAGGCAGGGTTACCTTCCATCAACTCTCGCGTCTTTTTCTTCACCTGGGATGCCAGGACGCATTGTTTCTAGATGGTGACATTTCTCAAATGATCACCTCCCCTGCCCCAAATACCAAGTTCACACCCAATACCTTCGCAGGCATGTTTGTAGTGACGGACTAACAAGAAGCGTAACAAAATACTCACCTCCTATTTGTAGTCAGCACCATTCAAACTCTGCGCCACACTTTCCAACCAATCTTCCAGCGCAGCTTGCATCTGTGGCACGCGTTCAGGCTGTTCGGCAAAGAGGACACGGCTTTCCGCAGGGTCGGCATTGAGGTCATAAAGCTCCCAATCCACCTGGCCTTTTTTATCCTCCACTCGGTGGAGCTTCCAATTACCGTCTAGCCAGGCTGAGTAACCTGGAAACTTATTGGTCGGCACCGCTTTACCTAGCTCACCGGCGTCTGAAAAAAGACGCTCTGGATCATTCGGCTCTTCACCCTTTGCTTGTGCGCCTAACAAATCATTCATCCATTCCAGCGAAGGAGTCTTTCGACCTTTGATACCATTATCCCAGAACCCGATGGGTTGACTCCGCTTCTTCTCGCTGCCTTCGAGCAGGGGCAATAGATTGATTCCATCCAGGGTGTGGAGTTTCTCCGGCTCCACCTTAGCCATCGCCAAGACTGTGGGGAAAATGTCACTGGTGACGCAGGGAGCCGTGATGACCTGAGGAGATTTAAACAACGCTGGCCACTCCAGGAGCGCAGGCACCATGAGACCACCTTCATAGACATCTCCCTTTGCTCCACGTCGCCCGCCGCTAGAGCCGATCTTGGGCAAAGCACCATTGTCACTGCAATACCAGAGGACTGTATTCTCATCCAGATCCAGGTCTTTCAACTCCGTACGGATACGACCAAAAGCACGATCCATCGCCGTGATCTCTCCATAGAAATGCTGCTCTTTTTCTGGCAACTCAGCATACGGCGCACGATCAGCCTCTAAAGCCTGATGGGGCACATGAGGTGAACCAAACCAGAC
>JAOZVT010001149.1 GCA_025869455.1 Prosthecobacter sp. | reverse complement strand
TGGTGTGGCCGTAGCTGCGTGGAATCCCTGCTAGTAGCGCTGGGCAAGACGCGTATCGGTGTCACCTATTTGTCATTAAGTGACGTAGATCCGCTCTCGACGTGATCGGCTGATCAATCTAGCAAATTGCTAGACCACTCCTAACGAGATGGCACATATGCTCCGCGCTCCTTCTTATCGAAGAGCGAGCGTGGATGCATCAGTTCGAGGCTTTCGTAGAAGCAAGGCGCGGAGACTTGCGAAGAATCGCGAGCGCAACGCGTGGAGAGATGGAACTAGGGGACATCATCAATGATGCCTGGCTAGTCGCCATGGAGATTGGCGAGGGAATGGATGAGTCGTTCGACTTCTCCAATCTAGAACATCAGAACAAGCTATTGGCATGGCTGGGTGCGCGGCATGGGAAGTACGCCGACAAGACGGTCCGATACGCCGTGAAGCTGGACCGGGGTTGGGACCAGCCTGAAGAAGAGACGGCGGGTGCAGCCCTCTCCAGGGTCCTCTCCGGACCGGAAACAGACGACCCCCTAGTCCGCAGCCTCATCGAGGACCAAACTGACGAACTGATGGCTATGGTTCGAGCCAGCTACTCCCAGGCAGCCGCCTACGTCATCCTCCTGGCCCGAGTGGAGTGGGACCTGGGAGACCTGGCCGAACTGGTCTGGGTCGGGCGAGACACCGTCCGGCGCCGCTTGGGGAGGGCTGCTGGCTGGGTGGCTGTCCAGCCGTCCTGCTTCGACGGGGTGGAGGCCATACCCGAGGACTTCACCCCTTGGCGCCGGAGGTGGTTGACCGGCCTCCGGTACGAGACCCCAGAGGGGCAGGGGATGTTTTGGCCGGTGGCGGCCTAGGTTGAGCTCACCGAGTAGGACGCGCGCACGAAATCGTGTAAAAGGTTCCTTGAAACCAGGGAGCGGTGAGGGAAACGTGCCCAAACAGGATTTTAGTCCGTTACTAGCAGCGGGCTATCACCCGATGACCTGGCAGGCATTGGAGGCCATATGCCTCACGCCGTTCGCTGCCTCTACGACCCGGCCAATACTAACCGTGCAGTTGGCGCAGTTCATCAACGAACTGCGGGGGCTCGGCCTTAAGGGTGAGTTGTGGGTGGATGGCTCATACGTTACCGACAAGCCTGACCCTGGTGATGTAGATCTTGTTTATGTGCCTGACGTCGCCTGTTTACCAGCATTTCAAACAAACCAGGCTCGCATACATTTGCTGTTCGCTCAGCTTGGTGCAAAGGCTCTATACAATTGCCACGCATTCCTTGTTGATCCGAATGACACTAACCGTCTCGCATATTGGCGTGGCCTATTTGGTTTTTGCCATGACGCAAAAACGCCAAAAGGAATGATTGTCATAACCTTATGAACCGTGTGGCTTGGCTCGAAAGCAAAATTCATGAGGTGAGCGTAATGCTCGCCCAGAGCGAAGTTGCGTCAGTACAGGCCGCAGCCAGCCCATTTGCGCAAATTTCGAATGAATCCATGCGGTCGCATCTGGCCGAGCTCAAGCATGATTTGTACTTGGCAAAATCAGAGCGTGCTCGGGAAGTAGTGACAATGCGCTTGGTTGGTAGCGACCTTGATAAAGGCGCTATTCCTTTGCACCTCCTCTCGCGGGTTGCTAGTTATTTTGAGCGGGCGATGGGCTATGCCTCCTATCGCATCCAGCACGGCAAGGAGGCGAAAAGAAAGGTTCCAGATAGTATTCAGCGAATCTTGGACTTGCGGCTCGCAGATGTTGCATTTGGATCTACCGAGCTAGTAATTACGGGGAATACTCAGCCTGACTTGGTTGGTGGGTCCTTGCTGGAGAGTAGCCTTGAGCTAACGTTTGAGCTGCTCACATCCCCTGAAAACTCGCTGGCGGAGCGTGCTGCGGTTGCAGGACCGATGGCTGCACGAATGGTTGGACTCCTGTTAGGTGAATTCGAACGCGAGCGATGTGGCGTTGACATGCGCTGGGTTGACTCTTCGGATGTTGAACACCGTTGGCAAGCCGCCCCCGTGATTGTTAGCACTGTCCGTAGCAAACTTATGCAGCTCGCTGAGTCTCCACCAGAGACAGTCGTGATAGATGGCGTGGTAGAGCTACTGAGTACGACGGGTCGAATCGTTATTCGGCCAAACGGCGGTGGCGACAAGATTTCTGCACGCTTCCCGCGTGACCTTTATCAGAGAGTCCAAGACCTGCACTTGGGAGCGCAGTCGCGATTCGAACTAATCCTCAACCGACTGTTCAATCCGAACACGCTACAAGATGTCGTGAACTACACTCTCGTGTCATTCGGTAGCGGTGGCACGGATGGCGATGCGATAGTGAAGGATTGAGTCCGGTCACCTTAAGGAGGCAGGGGCAATCCCTGCCAGCATCACCCGGCCACCAGGTCGGTTCGGGCGACAGCCCAGTCCGCAGCACCCAGTCCCAAGTAAGCCAAAATACGAGTAGGAAAGCGAGTAGATAGCCGAAACAGCCATCTATATGACTTTATAAATCAATTGGATAAGCGTTGTTTTAACGTCCGGGTCGAAGAACATCAGCCAGCCTTGCCCCCAATCGCCATCGGCCCGGCATCCAGCCTCGACGCCGTCGGAGGGGCAGACGACGGTGGCCCTGCGGTAGGTGACCGCGGTCTGGCGGGCACTGGCGAAAT
>JAOZVT010001148.1 GCA_025869455.1 Prosthecobacter sp. | reverse complement strand
TAAGAAGATTCTGGGTGCGCTGGAGTTCGATGAGTCTGCCTTGGGCTGAGCAGCCAGGGCCAGTCAGCTTGAAAAACCTCACACGGCCATCAGCATCTTCATCGTCACGTGATTCAACCCACCCACTGTCCTTGAGGCGTTTTAAGGTGGTGTAAAGGGTGCCATAGGAGATGGCTTTGCCAGTCTCGTGTTGGTATCGCTTGGCGAGGTCGCGCCCACTGATTTCTCGCGCCCCGAGTGCGAGAATCAGTCCCATTTCAGTCTTCGAGGGTAGCTTCATGTAAATAAATTACAGTTTGTAAGCTAATTGTCAAATCTGTTGTTAGCAGAAGACATTCCTTGCGTTTCTCATGACGATTGCTAAGAAAACCGCTATGAACGCCTCACTCATCGCCCCGGGAATCATCCTTGGCCTGAGTCTTATTCTGGCAGCAGAAGCTAGAAAGCCACCCGTGCCTTGCGAACCGTATGCGGAAGTGTGCCGTCACCGCTCCGATTGTTCTCAGTGTAAACACTGCTAGAAGGATGGCGGAAAGTGCAGTGTGTGCTGGGATAAATAGATCTATGAGCCATCCGAATCGGAACCTGATCAAAGCGCCATTTAGCCGTTTCTGCATCATGATGCTTTTGTCTGCCCTGGTTTCTGGCTATGCATGTATGGCCTCCATTGGCGTCTTCATGAAACAGGAAAATTTGGACCAAACTCAGATTTTCGGAGCGCGTTGGTTCCCTGGATTAATATGGGGATTTCTTCTTGCCATCTGCCATTTGAGAGATTGGAAAGTTCGAATTGCCTACACCGCCTTATCGGCCATTTGCTACTGGAGTGTCACTGGCTTCTATCTCATGCAAAGCAACGAATATGGATCCGGTTCGACTTGGATCTTCACTTTATGCGGTGTCCTGGGCGCCATTGGAATGGGGGCACTCATGGATCTTTTCACAGACGTAAAGGTCTCAAGGATCCATCTTCTCACATATGGAATCGTCGGAGCAGTTGGTGGATGCCTGTTTGGCATCTTCGTACGTCACAACTTGATACTCTTTGATAACCAGATTTGGTGTGGTTTTCAGCTATTTGTTCCGTGGCAATTTGGGGTAGCGTTATCGATCTGCATTACTGGCTGGCTGGCTGCACCTGAGAGGGCGGACAGCTTATTCCATGAACGCCTCCATCAATTTCTCATAGGACCTATTCCGCAAGTCATCGGACTCGCGGGGACAATTTATGGCATCTTGTCCGCTTTCAACTAGATGGCCTCCAATAATCTTTAAACCCGCGCTTCCAGATCGAGGGGCTTACCTGAAACGTACGGCCATCCTGTGGCTGAGGCTAGGAATGCGAACGGCGCGGCTTTTGGCGGGGCGCAGGATTTGCACTCTGTTGTTCAAGGTTCGAGTCCTTGAGGGGTAGCCACTTCGGGAAGTCAACGATTCAAGACTTTCCGTTTAATAGCCGCCGGCTCCAATGGTGGCTTTGCCTTCCGAGGTTTCTCCACTGGCTTCACGGCGACGATATTCATCCAAGATGGCTTTGGTGGCGCTGGCACCGAGGCGGGTGCAGCCGAGATCGCGTACCATGATCAGGCCGTCCAGATCACGCACGCCGCCAGCGGCTTTCACCTGGACGTGAGCAGGGCTGTGCTGACGCATGAGACGCAGGTCGGGCTCGGTAGCTCCTTTGTAGTTGTAGCTGCCATCAGGTTGCTTGCTGAAGCCGTAGCCGGTGGAGGTTTTCACCCAATCTGCCCCGGCGCGGGCACAGATCTCACAAAGTTTGATCTTGGTGGCATCTTCTGGCAGGTAGTCATTTTCAAAGATGACTTTCAGCTTGGCTCCATGTTTATGGGCTTCATCTGCAATGACCTGAATTTCACGCTCCACGTAGTCCCAATCTCCGGCGAGGGCTTTGCCGATGTTGATGACCATGTCAATTTCCTTGGCCCCGTCCTTGCAGGCGACTTCGGTTTCGTAACGCTTCACCTCGGTGGTGCTGTTGCCAGCGGGAAAGCCAATGACGCAGCCGACAATGACACCTGTATCTTCCAGCAGTGAAGCTGCACGCTGAACGAAATAAGGCTTCACGCACACGGAAGCGACGCCGTATTCCGCCGCGATGATACAGCCAGCTTCAGCTTCAGCATCGGTCATGCTGGGTTGCAGCAGAGAATGGTCAATCATACCTGCGAGTTCGGCGTAGCTGTATTTCATGAGAGGGACGGGTGTAGGTGAAACGAGGGCGGCAGGAGAATCCTGACTGGGGAATTTATTCCAGACGTGAGAGACTGCCAATGCGGAACATGCCATTCATGAGCTGAAGATTGTCACGCTCCACCTTGATGGCATCCAGGTACACGATGAATGGGAATTGATCCAATTTGACCACGTGCAAGCCGTCCTGCGGCTTTTTGAAAGCCTCCGCCACGTCCTCAATCTGGGTGATCTTCATGCCGTTGATTTCATCAATCACCTGACCGCTGAGTCGTTCATAACCCTGCGTGCTGACGGTGGGGAGCACGGCACTCAAAAAGACGACTTTCTTGCGACCTTTCTTTTCATATTCCTCAGGGCTATTGGCGTTGCGGGCCAAGCGCAAAATGGGGCCGCCCTGCTGCTCATTGCCAAAGGAATTCAGATACGGACGTGTTAACTCTTGGAAAAG
>JAOZVT010001147.1 GCA_025869455.1 Prosthecobacter sp. | reverse complement strand
GAACCGATGATCGATACGCCAGCTTACCGAACTCCTGCACCCGTGGGGCCTAAGCACCGATCCGTACGGGCACCGAAAGAACTTCGGTTATTGACTTGGCGCAAAGCCGGATTTGAGGAGCAAAGTCGGCAAGCGAGTGAATGCTTGGCTAGATTTCTACGCTAATTGCAATGGCTCGGCTTCCGCCTTACCTTCGGATCAGTCTCTCACTTCAAGAAGATCCACTTCGACTCATCGTACTTTTAACACCACAGACCTTACGTGGTGCCGCCTGCACCCGCTGAGAGCCTAACCAACCTCTGGCTTCTGGCCGTTATTACCTCTAATGAGATTTAGCGCTCGTCTCTAGCGAGATTTTTCTCGCGAATGATGTGTGGAAATCGGACGCTGGGTTACGCCCGTAAGCAAGCAAGCCCCATTATCCTATTGATTCATATTGGGGTTTTGGCTGAACAGCCCTTCGGAAAACTTAGATATCGTTAGCATTCCACAGAGACTTGCATCTCGTCACTCTCGTCTCTAGTGAGATTTCATGACTATCTTTAGTGAGATCTTTCGCGGCTCAGAACGCTCCTGAAACTGTCACGCTACATGGACTTTTCGCCGGCGCAGGCCTCTGACAGAACCGAGGAATAAAGCGCGTCCAAACTGCGGCAAAGCCGCTCTGGATAAGAAAAAGGGCGCCCGGAGGCGCCCTGAGGTCTTTCATTATTGTCTCTAATGAGACGTTATCGTCTCTAGTGAGACTGCTCTCGTCTCTAATGAGAATCTACGACGGACGTAGATTCTCATTAGAGACAAGAATGCCTATTGCGTCATTTCAGTGACTTATCGTCATCCGTCTCACTTCAGGAAGACACGTCGTCTCACTAGAGACAAGAACAGCGCCTACTTGTCTCATTAGAGACAAGATTATCCAAAAACACTCAATTTTGCCCACCCAAATCGTTGAATTAAAACGTAATTTATGAAATTCATGTTGGAGGCGCGCCCGGCTTTGCTACACTGGAGATGAACCCGACCCGATTTTCCTCCAGCGCGATAGCGCTCTCTCCCGTACGAACCCCTGACGGGGCTCCCATCCCGGACTTGTATTCACTGAAGGCATCTCTCCCAAACAGCGAGGAATCACTTAGCTTGCGTGCGACACGCTTAAACCGGTGTAACAAGAAATTGTCGCTGCTGGCCCGAATAGAGCTTTGCCCGGATTACGCTGTTATCGAGCCCCCCGCGAGCTACCAAAGACTGAAGCTTCCCCAAGGAGTTCACTTTGTACGTCTGCGTAAGATGCTGAAATCGCCGTATCTCGTGAGAAGTGCACGCGCGCCGAGCAATGTTGAGAAATCCGTTCTTTTCAAATAATCGGAGGTTCTCGGGATGGATCAACGCCAGCAGACTCTCAATTTTCCCGATCTTTTCCTGCAGGTGTATCAGTGCATCCGCCTCCGACCGTACGCCGAATCGTTTCCACGCGGGTTCGTGGTGGAACAAGCGGTTTCGAAAATCGCGGACGGTTGAAACCAAGTCGTGAGCATAGGAGAGGGTAGAAGCTGCATGTGAACTCGGCCAAGCACCGGCAAAGACGGTACCCAGACGGCTTGGCCAAATCAAGCTATTGCCCATAAACTCTTGGTCCAGCATGAAGCCCCATGTTGAGAATTCCGTCTTGGCCATCACTCCATGGTGGTTTGGAGCGACAGCGCCGGTCACGCCGTATCGGCTGCGCTGCTCAGCGACGAACTTCCGCGTAGCTTTGACGAAGTTGTCGCGTACCGCTTTAACCGGTTGCGGAGGAGAGACGCCTGGGGCGAAGGATCGGTACCGAAGCTTTGCTCCTGACCACCAGAAATTCCCAAGGTGCGCACGCAACGCCCGATCAACGGCGTTGCGCAAGGAGATCTCAGTTGCCCCGATGATGGGGTAGATTGCACTACTCACGTGGGCATTCCAGAGGTAAACACCCATAAGTTCGACGTCATTGGAGGGCTGGAAGACGCTCTGGTAGCTGTTGATGCGCTCGTTGCTAATTAGCTGGTCGATAAGGGTCGGGCGGTACAGAAGCGTTTTTGGCATTTTTCTCCCTGCGAATTTATCTCTTGGCCCGATGCCGGGTGCGAACCGCTACGCTTGACGAGCGCGCCTTCAAGTTTCTATACTAAGCGTAAGGTTGATGAAGGGTTCCAATGGATGAAAGTCTACGACCCTTCACTTAAGACCTAGAATACCCACCCCGGCCTTGAGCCGGGGTTTTCATTTGTGTTCCGCTCCTAGCTTTCTGGTCGCTGGGCGTAGATGCCCGCAAGATGCAAGATTTTTCAAAAACGTCCAATTTTCCACGCCCAACCCTTTGAATTAAATCATAATTTCTAAAACCGCCTTCACAAGGCTGCTTGCCTCACCTGCCCCCTTCGCACCTCCGCTGCATTATCCACCCTCCCCACAACCTTCGCCGTCGTGGCGCCCCAGCCGATAAAGGGAATCATGGCCGCGCCCGACAGGGCTGCGTTCGTGTTGTCGCCCCGTCCAAGGTAGATCAGCGCGTTGGCACCGTCGGCAAGCTCGCCGAAGCCCGGCACCAGCCCTGCCACGTCGAGCACCGTCTGCGTACCGTCGAGTAGCCGCGTGCCGTTCTGCGATACGTAGCTCGAAGCCGAATTCCACGCCAACGCCGCC
>JAOZVT010001146.1 GCA_025869455.1 Prosthecobacter sp. | reverse complement strand
CGCCAATGAATTCAAGAAGGCGCTGTCTGACCGCCGGATGCTGATAAATGCCAGCTTTGTCCCCCTTGAGGTGTCCGTGTGCCCTATCATTCAGGACGCTCTGAGGCTGATTCATGGCAAAGAAGGTAAATAGGGGAGTCGATTCCATGAAGTGACGAGCGGTTGAACCCGGATTCTGCGATCAATCACGGAGTTCGAGTTGAATGAAGAACCTGGCTTGCCTGTGTGGGCGGGGACTTCAAAAAAAGATTGGCGGGCAAGAGCCTCAACGCTCTGGCCCGTCGTACGGCCTCCAAAGGGAGGATTCAGTTCACTGAACCGTCACTTCGATTGACTTGGGTTTAGCTGTTTCATCCTTCGGCAGATGGACTTTGAGTAGGCCATCCTTGAAATCGGCCATCACTTTTTCACCGTTGACACCTTCAGGTAAGGTGAAACTGCGCAGAAAGCTTCCGTATGAACGCTCCACGCGGTGGAATTTTTTACCCTTCTCTTCTTTTTCGAACTTGCGTTCACCAGAGATGGTGAGTTGGCCGTTTTCTACGGTCACTTTGACCTCCTCTTTTTTGAGGTCAGGCAGTTCGGCTTGAACGGTGTATTCCTTTTCGTCTTCCGTGATGTCCACCAACGGAGCCCATTGGGTGACGGTCATTGCTTCTTTGTCGCCGTTTCCATTGGAGGAAGGGCGTGTGAAAAGCTTCTCAAAGATTCCGAGATCCCGGAACGGATCCCAGGTGGAAGCGCGGAAGGGATTGCGTGTGGTTAACGTGTTCATGGTAGTGATGTTTTGGAGGGCAGGTGCTGTTACAAACCTGAGTGCCTGTCTGCCCGTGCAGGCTTTCAGGAAAAAGTAGTCAGCCTTTGGAGCGTCGGTTTTTAGAAAGAGCCATCGTCGGCTTTTTCGGATTCTTGGTTGTGACCTTGGTCGCGGGCTTCACCAGCCTGGGTGCGGCCTGGGTGGGTTTCGGCGCTGGCAGCGCTTTCCGGCGGGTTTTCAGTCCGACTGGTTGCTTACGCGAAACTCCTTGCGTGGGGGTATTCTTGACTTCCGCCTCTTCCGCCTGAAGCCAGAAGTACAAGGATTGATTCTCAGGCATTTCGGCAGCTTCCCATAGATGGTAAGCTCTTAAAGCAATTGCAGCGTGAGGACTGCTCATCTGGTTTGAAATGATCTTTTTCATGGGTTTATCTGCTGTGAAGCTAGGAGGCTGACAAACCCCTCTCAATGAGCAGACTTCCTCGAATGAACTCATCCAACGGCTGAGCAGGACGTGGAATTTTTGAGGCTTAAAAATCTGTCGAGTTCCGGAAAAACATGGACTTACACAACGCAGGAACCCAGGACTGTACCTTGACGTGAAAGCAAGCCTTGCTGACTCTGCTACTCATATCATTTATATGCACAGACCTCTCACATTCTCCCGCCTGCTTGATGTTGGCATAGGGGGCTGTCTGCTGGTCACAGCCGCTTCGGTGATCTATGGTCATTTGCATGCCCGGGAGTCGGGCCTGAGTCCGATTCATAACTACATCACGGAGTATATGAAGATGGCTCCCCACTGGCCCTGGCTGATCGTGGCTAGCTTTGCCTTTGCTGTGCTGCTTTTTCTGCTCGCCATGAGCTTCCTTATGTTTACTGGCATTCGCCCGTTGACCGTCATCGGTGCTCTGTTGCTGTCAGCGGCCTCCATGGCCACCTTTTACACGGCCTACGCACCGATGCGCAACGTGGAGCAGCCGCTGACCCCCACCTATCAGTGGTGGACCCCTGTCTGGTGGTTCACTTCACAGACAGCGCGTACCCCTTATGAAGAAGGTCTGGCGGATGCCTATGCGGATGTGCATTACCGGGCCATACGTCTGATGACCGTCATGAGCCTAACCGGCATGTTTTTAATTGCGGCGGGCTGTTTTCAAAGTCTGCCTCAGCGCCGATTTGCCTGGACCACCTGGACGGCTGTCCTGACCATGTCCGTTCTGTTTTTGATGGGTGATCATTTGACAACCAACCGTGGCCTGTGGCAGCGCCTCGGTTTCGCAATCATGTTTGGATGGTTCTGCCTTGCACGTGCTCACTGCAGGAGCCTAGCCTTGGCTCCGGGGGCAAAAAAAACCGACAGCGGGATGACTGGAGACTGCTCCTGAAACCCGATGCCGGTCTGCCTATGGACTCAGGCCGCAAACCCGAAGCGGTGCTTCACTGCAACCGAATCCAGAGACAAGGAGATGCATAGCAAGCGTGAGGCTAGGCGCTCCGCAGCGACGCGCAACATCTGGTCTGCCTGTACCTGGCTGAGATCCACACCCTCATGTTTAATAGAAACAATCCCAGCACCCAGACTGAGTAGGCCCATGAGAAAGTCTTCGGCCTCGACGGGGTCATTGGTCCGGTGGGTATCAACGCGCTTGTTGTGATGGGGTTGAATGATGTATTCGATGTCAAATTTGGAGATCATAATTGGTTAATTGGTTGAGGGTTGATAACCGTTCTTTTAGATAGCACTGTAGGATAGCATCGCCATTGGCGGAAATGCGCGATGAGTCTCAGTGAATGGCTGAGACGTCACCAGTGAGGTTTTCAGAACCAGCCTCCTGTTCCAGGAGGGTCAGGGTGGTTTTTAGCACGGTGTCGGGATTCAGTGAGATGCTGTCAATGCCTTGCCTAACAAGAAATTGGG
>JAOZVT010001145.1 GCA_025869455.1 Prosthecobacter sp. | reverse complement strand
TGCCTGCGCCTGTTCGTCTAGGGCTTGCGGGGGGACCCTTGATCATGGCCATCTTGCTCAGTCATCTGGGGCGTCTCGGCCCCATGATTATGCACATGCCGCTGAATGCCAACCGGGCCTTGCGTGAGTTAGGCATCATTCTGTTTTTGGCCAATGTGGGTCTCCTTTCCGGCGGTAAGTTTGTGGAGACCGTATTCTCCACTCAGGGGCTTCAGTGGGTGGTTTTGGGGATCCTGGTGACCATGCTGCCTTTGCTCATTGTAGGGTATGTGGCACGGCGGGTTCATAAGCTAAACTTCATGACTCTCAGTGGTCTGCTTTCTGGCGGTATGACGGATCCTCCCGCGCTCGCCTTTGCCACCGGCATGGCGCGTTGTGACAGCCCAGCCATCGCTTATGCCACCGTCTATCCGCTGACCATGCTGCTGCGGATCGTCGCCGCGCAGATCATAGCGCAGATGATGTGAAACTCTGCAATTCGCCTCCGCCAGCTGCGTTTCATGCCTATGCTATCCGCCGCTGACTTTTTTGGAGGATTGATTTTCGGCTCCATCGGGCTTGCTGCTTTGGTTTATGGAAAAAAGGCCCTGCTGCCCAAGAAGATGATTCTTGGGGCGGTCTTGATGATTTGTTCTTACGTGGTTACTCCAGCTTGGTTGTTGTGGCTGGTCGGGAGTGCGCTCACCTGGGGCTTGATTGGGTGGAAGGATTGATTCATAACAGCCTCAGAATACGTTACCTATTAAACACTGCTCAACGTACACAGGTGGTATCTGAGCGTGCAAATGCGGCGGTGATTTCTTTGCAATTAACTTTTCCCAACTGAAATGACTCCGCATGAACTCTTCGCTCTACAGCAGCTTTTGGTTTCGCTCGGTCTTGGACTTGTATTGGGCTTGGAGCGGGAACGGTCAGAACGCTCCATTGCCGGGATACGCACGTTTCCCTTCATCTCCTTGTTCGGAACCGTCTGTGCTCAGGTAGCGGTGGTGACCTCTCCGTGGGTGATCGTCTGCGGACTTCTGGCGGTGATCGCCATTGTGACTTTTGCCAACTTCACCAAACTTAAAAATGGCAACAACGATGCGGGTACGACGACCGAGTTTGCTGCGGTCCTGCTGTATGTAGTTGGTGCTCTTGTTGTGGTAGGCAGCATGGAAGTATCTTTGGTGGTGGGCGGCATCATGGCCATCATGCTGCACTTGAAAAGACCCATGCACAGCATGGTGGCGGCAATGGGGGAACAGGATATGCGGGCGATCATGCAGTTCGTGCTGATCTGCATGATCATTCTGCCGATCCTTCCCAATAAAGGTTACGGACCCTACGACGTTTGGAATCCTTTTGAAATCTGGCTCATGGCTGTCCTCATCGTCGGCATCAGCCTGAGTGGATACGTCATTTACAAGTTCTTAGGTGCCCGTGCCGGGACCTTGCTTGGGGGTGTCATTGGTGGCTTGGTGTCCAGCACCGCAACGACCGTCAGTTTCGCACGCCGATGTGCCACCGATGCAGACCTTGCTCCACATGGTATTTTGGTCATTATGATCGCCGCCAGCATATCCCTGGGGCGTGTTTTGATTGAGATATTCGTGGTTGCCCCGGACATCCTACCGCGCCTAGCCGCGCCATTGGGTATCATGCTCGGATGGTGCATGCTCATTACCGCTTTCCTTTACCTGAAGAGTCGCAAAGTGACCGCTGTAATGCCTGAGCAGAAGAATCCTGCGGAACTCAAATCTGCCCTCTTTTTCAGTGCCCTATACGCCCTTGTACTCCTGGGAGTGGCTGCGGCAAAGGACCATTTTGGCAATGTCGGCCTGTATGTCATCAGCATCTTTTCAGGGCTTACAGACATGGACGCAATCACCCTCTCCACCGCCCATTTAGCCGATTCGGGCGCGATCAATGCTCGCCTAGCTTGGCATTCCATTCTGATTGCTTTCATGGCAAATTTCGTATTCAAGTTTGCGACCGTGGTAGTTCTTGGTTCTGCTGCCCTTATTTGGCGCACCGCCATCGTTTTCACCTTAGCGATACTAGGCGGGGGAGCTTTGCTGTGGCTCTGGTCTTGGTAGAGCTAACTTACTTCAAACGTATCTTAAGGGATTCAAAAACCTTGTTAGAACGATGGAGGTCTTGTCGATTGACATGAATCCGGTTTGGCAGTTTTCATGGTCTGTTTTGATCCCTGTTAGGTTGTCTCAACTAATACTCTTACTTTATGAATCTTTCTCCTGATCGCATCCTTCAGACTGGCATGGGCTTTTGGGCCTCTAAAGCACTGCTCAGCGCTGTGGAAATGGAGCTCTTTACGCAATTGGCCAAGCATCCTGGGGATCTGGCTACCGTTCAGGGTAGGCTTGGTCTGCACCCACGTGGCGCACGTGATTTTTTAGATGCTCTTGTCGCCCTCGGCTTCCTGCAATGCGTGGATGGCATCTACCAGAACACAGCGGAAACGGATGTCTTTTTGGACAAGTCAAAGCCCAGCTACATCGGCGGCATCCTGGAGATGTGCAATCATCGCCTCTATGGTTTCTGGGGCAGCCTCACCACCGCGCTGCGCACGGGTGAATCGCAAAACGAATCCAAAGGAGGGCATGATCCATTTGCCGCCATTTATGCCAATCCAGCCAGTCTGCGCGAGTTCCTACGTGCCATGTCGGGGGTCAGTCGTGG
>JAOZVT010001144.1 GCA_025869455.1 Prosthecobacter sp. | reverse complement strand
GGTGGGTGGTATGATTGGTTCTTGCATAAATTCTTTTATAGCAGGAATGACATGCGCTACAGATGCCATACACATCCCAACGAACCAGCCTTCTGAATTTTATAGAGACGACTCCTCGCCTGCACTTGGTGCAAGATGATTCCAGACGTTTGTAGCTTCCACTGCTATGCAGGTAATTTACGAATCGGCCTCCGATGTATTGTTCATTCGTTCGCGGTACATCCTGAAGGCGAACCAAATCGATGCAGATTGCGGAACCTGCCATCGGTTGTGAAGATTGAAAAGCTGGTGACTGCGTAGGAGATTGCTGCGGCGATGGAAGGGATGAGGGTGGCTGGGTCGGCGATTGGACGGAGGTTTGGGGACTTGTGGAAGAACTTGTTGAGCTGGTCGACTGAGTCAGGATTTCGTCAGCAAAATCTTCTGAATCATCATCAAACAGTTCATCAGACAAAGGCGAGTTGAGGAAACCATCCCTTGATTCTTCAATGCCAAGCTCATCTGACGAAATCCCCACTAGAGAGTTATTTGCGACAAGTATTTGTTTGGCACTGCTCGGAGAGTTGTCAGGCGACATCGTCTCTTCGCTGCTATCATCGCTGCTGGCTGCAGATTCATCTGATTCTGCAGGTTCTTGAAAAAATGTAGCCTTCGTTCCTTGACGTGGTCGAATTCCCATTTCGCGAGATTGGGGAGCTTTTGGCTTCCTTCCTGCTTGCGCTCCAAAAGTTATTGGGTATGCAAATGTTTCAGGCATTGCAACAACCGGAATCTCCCACTGCATCGGATAAATTCTCGGGAATGAGACTGACGAGGAAGTTGAAGCGCTCCCCGGTCGTTCCAGAGCCGATTGAAGTGCGGCTTTCCAGGAGGTCATCAAGAAGGAAGGATGGATTCTACTCTTTAAGTGTCTTTCGTTGTTTGTTAGAACTAAGAATCTCATCAAACAGGCGCAGGGAATTCTGTGTATTTTCCGCTCTTGGCACGTGCACAACATCGTAGTTGGCTGAAGACATACCGACGAAAGGCGTCCTTTCCCATCTTGAATCGTTCCAGTCAGCGAGCCCTGGGTGTAGGCAGAAGCAAGCTTCATTTTTTTCAGTTTTCCCCAGTTATTTCTTTGAATCATATGAGAGTGAGAATATGGAGTAAAAACGTCCGTTTTGGCGAGCATTTCCTTCTCAACCGAGACTAATTTGTTAATTGTGAAATTATAAATATCTCTGAAAAATAACGGAACCCTCATCTCTGATCTAATATCTTGGACATGGGACCAAAGAGATTCGATACTATTCGAGGTGAGCTTCTCTGGGCGCGCTTCTGTCATTAGAGAATCACAAAAGTTTGGCGGTCCAATTTGCATAAGGTAATCGAATAAATCCTTCATCTTTGTTTCCAGCACTTGCAAGCGCCTTTCTGTTTGATCTTTTCGCTTGCAATATGCAATCTTTTCAAACAATTTTAATGCTCGCTGCCTGGTGGCTTTTTTCTGTTTTCCGCCATACTTTGCCGAGACATTCATCTTCAAATGGAAGGTACAGTAAACAAATTTGGGGATCGGATTTCCAGCCTCTCGCTTGTCTTTGAGAAATCCGAGTAAGCCTGAATCGCGATCACTACAATAGCAATTGTCGATGGCAGCAGTATGTGGAAAGGCTGTCCACAGACTTTCGAGCAGATGCCGATAACCAGCTTTTGATTCCTCACAGGTATCATGCTGTATGGCAATGGGGAAATAGCAGTTATTCCCATCTGAATAGCAGACGGCTTTAAGGAAGCCGGCGAGTGGAGCTGATGTCCTGTGTTTTCCTGTTTTCGTATTGATTTTTTTAAAATAGGTACCATCAAGATCGTATTGGCCAGTTGAATTAGTCCGAGAAAGCCGAACAATTGGGCCAAGGATCAGGGTACATCTTTGATATACTCCATCAACGGATTTTTCGATAAAAATTCGATTATCAAAATCGTGTTGTTGGAAAGCTGTCTCGAAAGATGATAAGCCCTGAAGTATAAGTGAAGGAGAGACGAGAGGATTGATCTTTTTCCTTGAGGTCTTGAATGAGGCTGGAGTCGGTGAAGGGCTGATTAAAGGGAGCGGAGGTAAAGAAGAAGCTTCGAGGTATCTCAAAATGCTGTGTGTTAAGTTGAAAACCGCTTGATTCCTATATGAATAAGGAAACAGCTCGAATTCCTTTAAATTATCCTGGATTTCTTTGCCAGAAGTCGGCACGTTAGGAGAGTGGTGCTTTATGAGCATGGCAAGTTCCAAAGGTTTCATAAAATAACTCTTTGAACCATCTTCCAGTTCCAAACACTGATGAGAATGCTCTTGAAAAAATGAAACTCGCCAGATGGAATCTTTATGCTTATAATATCTCAGCCGAAACCCGGACATACCCAAGGAGCAATCTGCACAGAGAACCAAGAGACCATCGGAGCTGGTGGATTTAAAGGAGAGGCACCGACGAAATCTGGTAGAATAAAGTTGAATCCCAAAGCGAATGGTTTCAATCGAAGATCCCCAAGATTGACCTTTCTCAAAAAAATATTCAAAATCAAGCCGGTCTTTCGTTGCGAGCATCTTTAACCAAGCATCAGCAGGTGAAGAAGGATAGTTGTTGTTATTGTTGTTGACGTTATTATTATTATTATTATTATTATTATTATTATTATTATTATTATTATTATTAT
>JAOZVT010001143.1 GCA_025869455.1 Prosthecobacter sp. | reverse complement strand
GGCCTTCTTCCGTCAGCATTCCATTGACCAGCTTGGCCATGGTGCCGTGATCCATGGGCTTATCCACGATCACCTCATATTCCTTTTCGGCACCCATGCTCGGGTGAATGAGGCGGTGGGAAAGCTCGCCACGATTGGTCATCAGCAGCAGGCCCTCGCTGTCTTTATCCAGACGGCCCACATGGTGCAGCGTCTGAAAATGCTTGGGCAGGAGCGAGTAGATCGTCATGCGATCCCGCTCATCACTGCGGCTACAAATGTAACCGCGCGGCTTGTTGAGGGCAATGACGACGCCAGTTTCGGCTTTGACGGGCTTGCCGTCAGCCACGATTCGGTCTTCATCCGTGACCTGCGTGGCTAAATCTTTGATCACGTGTCCATTGATGGAAACGCGACCTTCTTGGATGAGTACTTCGCAACCACGGCGGGAGCCGAGGCCGCACTGGCTGAGATAACGGTTTAGGCGCACGGTGGTAGGCGGGGGTTAACCCGCGCAGACTAGTCGGATTTGGTCTTTGGCAGGCTGGTCGGAAGGCGACCTTCTGTCCACTGACCGCGGGCTTTCATGAGCTTGATGCGCTCGCCACGCTTAAGGACGCTGCGCTTGGTGCCAACGGAACCGGCGGTTTTGAGACTGCGATGCTGAGACATGGTATAAAAAGAAGGTTCGGGTTTGGAAAAAGGGTGTCGAGGATAGGCGACTCCGCGACTTCCGCAACAGGTTTGTTTATCTGGCTTGCTGGCCGTGGCGCGTCTCTACCCCGCTACCCACCCCTCGTTTATGGCAAGGGCAAGCTGAATGGGGAGGGTGGTCGAAAAATACCGATCCTCGTCATGAATGGGCTGAATTCGCTGAAAATGAAGGGTTTGCCATGGGTGTGGTCGCTTATCTGGATGATAACAGCCAAGCGAAAAACGCCGACACTCGTCCCGCTCGACCGCTGCTTTTGGGACATTCTTTTTGGAAACCGGTCTAGCTTTGGCATCCAGCCTTGACCATGCCCTGCTTGACAGCCAAGCCTTGGACTCCTGATTGAATTATGTCTGACACTAGCACCACTCCCATGATGAAGCAGTACCTCGCCATTCGGCGGGAGCTGCCGGAGGACGTGTTGCTGTTCTTCCGCCTTGGCGATTTCTACGAACTGTTTTTTGAAGATGCTAAGACCGCTGCGCCGCTGCTGAATGTGTCGCTGACGAAACGCAACGGGGTGCCCATGTGTGGGGTGCCGCATCATGCGTCCACGGGTTACATTGCCAAGCTGATCAAAGCGGGAAAGCGGGTGGCCATCGCCGAACAGACGAGTGATCCCGTGCCGGGAAAAATCGTCGAGCGCGCGGTTTCGCAAATCCTCAGCGCGGGGACGATCAATGATCTGAACCTGCTGGAATCCAATCGGGCCAACTACCTGGCAGCTGTGTTTCGTGCCGGGAAAAAACTGGGCCTAGCCTATGTGGACCTGACCACGGGCGAATTTGAGGTGGCGGAGTTCAAGGAGGCGGCGGATCTGCTGGATGAACTGGAGCGCATTCAGGCCAGCGAACTGCTGCACAGTGATGAGCAGCGGGATTTGATCGAGTCACTGGGCCAGCCCACCTATGCGCTGGGCGTGGAAGGTTATCTGTTTCTGGAAGATCAGGCGGCGCATGCGCTGACACAGCATTTCAAAGTGAAATCCCTGGATGGCTTCGGCTGTCAGGGACTCAGTGCGGCCATCTGTGCGGCGGGCTGTATCCTGCAATACCTGCAATTTCAACTGCGGCGGAATGTGGATCACATTCAGCGGCTGCAAGTGGCGCAGACCAGTGATTTTGTCCTCATTGATGCGGCCAGCCAGATACACTTGGAGCTGGTCACGGCACGCGGCGGTGCCCAACATACTTTGCTGAGTGCTCTGGACCGCACCTGCACCCCGATGGGTGGCCGCAAGCTGCGCCACTGGGTGCTGCATCCACTGCGAGATCTGGATCAACTGACGCAGCGGCAGGACATGATCGCCGCGCTGCTGGCGGAACCTCTTTTGTTAGGCCAACTGCGCACCCTTTTGAAGGAAGTGCGGGATCTGGAACGCACCAGCAGCCGCCTCAGTCAGGGCAGTGGCAATGGACGTGATTTGCTGGCGATGGCCACGTCTTTGGAAGTGGTGCCCTCGCTCAAAATCGCCATGGATCTGGCTCCCAGCGCGGACTTTACCCGACTGCTGACGAATCTCCATGATCTGTCCCCGCTGGCCCAGGAGATCCAGCAGGCGATCGTGGATGAACCGCCGATGCAGATCAAAGAAGGTGGCGTTTTCCGTGAGGGTTATTTGGCGGAGCTGGATGAGCTGCGCAATGCTTCCACGTTAGGCCGCCAATGGATCGCCGATCTGCAAAATCGCGAGATTGAGCGCACGGGGATCAAGAGCCTGAAGATCAAGTATAACGCCGTGTTTGGTTATTTCATCGAGATCACCAAGGCCAATGTCGGGGCCGCGCCAGCGGACTACCATCGCAAACAAACGACGGTGAATGGTGAGCGCTACATCACGGATGAGCTCAAGCGCATGGAAGATAAAATCCTGGGCTCTGAAGAGCGCAGCAAGGCGCTGGAGTATGAGGAGTTCATCGGCCTGCGCGGGAAGGTGCTGACTCACCTGAATGAGATCCAGGAAACGGCCAGTGTGCTGGCGGTGCTGGATGCGCTATGCTC
>JAOZVT010001142.1 GCA_025869455.1 Prosthecobacter sp. | reverse complement strand
CCCACGGCGGTCACTGCCCCTGCTACGGAGAGTTCCACGGTCGCCAAAGCGGAAGTGGAAGCTCTGCAACTGAACATCAATTATGTCTGGATCGTGTTAAGCGCGGCTTTGGTTTTCATGATGCAGGCGGGTTTTGCCATGGTGGAGCTGGGTTTTTCCAGAGCTAAAAACAGCATCAACATCATCATGAAGAACTTCTTGGACTTCAGCATCAGCACCGTGGTGTTTTTGTTCCTCGGGTTCGGGTTGATGTTTGGGACAAGCTGGGGGGGTTGGATTGGTACCGATAGCTTTTGGCTTTCAGGACATCCTGGCGATGACAGCTTGTGGAGCTTTTGGTTCTTCCAAGTCGTGTTTGCGGGGACGGCTTGTACCATCGTTTCAGGGGCCATGGCCGAGCGCACAAAGTTTGTCGGTTATCTCGTGTATGCAGGTTTGCTTTCGGGTGTCATCTATCCTTTCACAGGGCATTGGGCCTGGGGCAGTTTCGGTGGCGGGTTTGGCGTGGGCGGTGAGAAGGGGTGGCTGGAGGCTTTAGGCTTCGTGGACTTCGCGGGTTCCAGTGTCGTTCACGGCTGCGGGGGGGCTTGTGCTTTAGCGGGTATCTTGGTGGTCGGCGCACGTCATGGACGGTTTGGCAAAGATGGCAGCCCACGTCTGATTGCGGGTCATAACATCCCTCTCGCGGCCCTTGGCGTTTTCATTCTATGGTTCGGGTGGTTCGGTTTCAATGGCGGCTCCACTTTATTGGCGAATGCTAACATTGGTCGCATTGTAGTGAACACCACGGTGGCTCCTGCGGCGGGTGCGATTGCGGCCATGATCTCCATGTGGTTTGTGCAGGGGCGTCCAGATGTTGGCATCACGCTGAATGGTGCCTTGGGTGGACTGGTTGGCATCACGGCTTGCTGCGCAAACATCACGCCCGGATCAGCTTTTATTGTGGGTATCATTGCTGGCTTGCTAACCACCGTGACCACCATCGGGCTGGAGCGGATGTGCATTGATGACGCGGTGGGCGCGGTTCCGGTGCATCTTGTCAATGGCTGGTGGGGAACTCTCAGCGTGGCGCTTTTTGATGAAGCCGGATTCGATGCCCATAAGTTTGGGATTCAGGCTTTGGGAACTTTCTCGATCACTGCCACCGCGTTTATTCTCTGCTTCATCATCTTTAAATTGGTAGATCTTACGGTTGGGCTGCGGGCTTCTGATACGGAGCAGATGGATGGTCTGGATTTCTCAGAACACTCTGCCAATGCCTACCCAGATTTCCAGACGACGGAGCAGGCTTGATTTTAACCTCTGCCAAGGAGGGGCCTGGGCAGAGAAAGGCCTCTTTTTGATGAGGCCGGGGAGGAGATGTTGAGGTGAGACTGGATTGTTATTTGACCCTGGGGCAGGCATCGGCACACTCGGCATACTCATGGAACACGTCCTCGTCATCCCGCGCTCTCTTTTCGACTCCCTCGGCAGCTTTCAAGGTTTTCAGCCTGATGCGGAGCGCTATTTGAGTGCGATCTTGGCCAATGGAGCCAATTTCTTCATGGAGCGTCCCGCTGCTGAAGCTGACCCGACGCACAAGCAACTGATCCCTTATTCCATCTTCCGTTTTGAGGGCCGTTACCTCAGCTACACACGCGGGGGTAGTTCAGGTGAAAAGCGCTTGGTAGCCAAACGCAGCATTGGCATTGGCGGTCATATTAACCCTGTGGATCAGGATCAAGATCAGATGGGGGAAGTGATGTACTTCAACAGCATTGAGCGTGAAATTACGGAGGAATTGCAACTCGGTGGTGCCCACACTCAGCGCGTGATTGGCCTGATCAATGATGACTCTAGCGAAGTCGGTAGCGTGCATCTGGGCGTGGTTCATATCTTTGAACTCGGCAGCGGAGATGTGCGTTCCAATGAGGATGCCATTCAGGATTTGCAGTTCGTGACTTTGGACGAATTGCTGGCGCAAAAAGACAGTCTGGAGAGCTGGTCACAGATCTGCGTGAATCATCTCGCAGGGCTGTAACAGGCGACTTCCAGCTTTATTGGAAGACCCGTTTCAGCACCGCTTTTTCTTCGGGCGTCAAAGTCTCCCGCCAGACCTGCTCACCGCCTTGGCCTTTGCCTGCGGTGTTTCCGGCGGCGGTAGGGCCATCATAGGTTTTATCCACGTCATGTTTCCCATCTTGGATGCCTAAGTTCGTGCCGAGTTTGGCGCGTGACATATCAAGGTTGGAAACTCCCTCATTCTTTTGCGTGCCAAAGTTATTCTCTTCATCAGAGAGAGTCAGTGGAGCGGTGCCGGGTCCACGCGAAACCCCGCCATTCCCAGGGCCATCACCCTCTTGTCCCTCACCTTGACCTTGCCCCTGGCCCATTTTACCGAGCATTTCTGCTAGCTCATCATCCGCTCCTTCTCCATCACCTAAAAAGCCTGGATTCTGCGCTAGTCCCTGGAGTTCCTTTCCCCCATTTTTCAATGATTCCCGCAATTGATCTAGCTGTTCTTTAGAAAGCGAGGACAGGTTGTTTGGATCGATCTGAGAGAGCTCTTTGAGTAAATCAGGATTCAATTCCATTGCATTGGATTGCAGGCCTTTTAGGGCCTCATCCATATCCTTGAGCAATTGATCCTTGGTGGACTGAGAGAGCTTGTCGGCATAGTTTTGCAGGGCATTTAGGCTGCGTTCCAGGGTCTTCATATCC
>JAOZVT010001141.1 GCA_025869455.1 Prosthecobacter sp. | reverse complement strand
CCTCCACATTCTCTGCCGAGACCAGCAGCAGATCGAAGCCGCCCTCGAAGCCAATGCTTCCCAGCTCTATGTGGACTTCGAAGACGTCCGCCAATATGCCGATGCCGTGAAGTATGTGAAGGATCACAGCCAAGCCCGCATCTACCTCGCCACGCCACGCATCCAAAAATCTGGTGAGGCCGGCATCTTCAAACTTATCTCCCGGGCCGAACCGCATGGCGTCCTCATTCGGAACCTCGGTGCCATCGCGCATTTCCGTGATCTCGGCATCCCCATCACAGGCGACTTCTCACTGAATGTCGCCAACCCTCTCACCGCTGATTTCCTCAAACAAACGGGACTGGAGCGCCTAACCATCAGTTACGACCTGAACATTGATCAAGTCCTAGCCTTGCTCCAAGCCGCCCCACCGGAATGGTTTGAGATCACCCTCCACCAGCACATGCCCATGTTTCACATGGAGCACTGCGCTTTCGCCGCCTTCCTTTCTGAGGGCACCGACTTCACGAACTGCGGTCGCCCCTGTGAAAAACACAAGGTTCGTCTGCGCGACCGTGTCGGCATGGAGCATCCGCTGAAAGCCGATGTCGGCTGCCGAAACACCCTCTTCAATGCGGTGCCACAGACAGGAGCCCAATACTTCACCGGGCTCATGCACACCGGACTTCGACACTACCGCGTCGAGCTCCTCGAACAAACCCGCGAAGAATCTCTCCGCATCATTCGCACCTACCAGTCACTCCTCGCCTCACAGCGCGGCGGTGAAGACATCTGGCGTGACCTCAAAGCTCAATCCCAACTCGGCGTCACCCGAGGCACGATGGCGGAAATGATTTAATCAAAAGAAGTGAGAAATTCAGAAATTCGCACGCAACTGCCTGCAATTCACAATCGGCCAAAAGCTTTCAAATACCGCTCATCACAAACTCATAACTTTTATCGCCGCCAAAAGTTCAGGATATTCACATCTCAACGAGAAATCGTATCGCTCATACTTCGGTTAACCCAATTTATAAATCGTAAAAACGTTCCCAAATGTCATAGGAATAGCTCAGATGTCACACTAACAATTGTAAAGCTCCCAAAAAGCCCCATAAATGTTTTCACATTCCTGAGCTACTCAAGACCCTTTAAGATCGACAATTTCGTCACGAAGACATGCCAGAACTCAATACAATCACAGTCAAAGGATTCAAGAGTATCGCATCTATTGAAGAGCTGAAACTCGGAGCCATTAATATTGTCATTGGTCCGAATGGCTCGGGAAAGTCAAACTTCATCGGCGTCTTCTCGTTTTTGCATGCAATCCGAGAAGGACACCTTCAAGAATATATTTTGACAGCAGGTGGAGCAGACAGAATTTTACACTTTGGTTCAAAGGTGACAAAGAAATTAAGCATTAAAATCTCTTTTGAAGAAAGCGTGAATCAATATGAAATTGATCTGTTTGGAACAGAAACAGACGAGCTCATCCCAAGATCCGAGAAGGTCTATTTTTGGGATAAGTCGAAATGGCCCAGTCCCTTTGCGACAGTCATATCCCGAACAGGGAAAGAGGCAGGCATCAGTCAGTCTAACCTAGGAATTGCAAAATATGTTCGTGAGCATCTCGACGGTTGGCGACTATACCACTTTCACGACACGAGTTCGTCATCTCCGATGAAAAAAACGGCAGATGTGAATGATAACCGCTACTTACGTCCAGACGGTTCAAATCTAGCCGCGTTTCTGTATTACCTAAGACTGAAGCATGTAGCCTCATACAGTTTGATTCGGCGAACGGTTCAGAGGGTAGCCCCTTTCTTTGACGACTTCCAACTTGAACCACAAAAACTGAACCCAGAAAAAATTCGATTGGAGTGGAAACATAAAGGATCTGAAGCTTATTTTGATGCTTCTTCACTCTCTGATGGAACTCTGCGCTTTATTGCTCTTACTACCTTGTTCTTTCAGCCAGATCAGTACCGACCCTCAGTTATTCTCGTCGATGAACCAGAATTAGGACTCCACCCATATGCGATCACTTTGCTTGCATCGCTTGTAAAGCAAGCATCAATAAAAACACAAGTTATCATCTCTACACAATCTCCATTGTTACTTGACCACTTTGAACCCGAAGATGTTTTGATCGCCGATCGAATCAATGGTGGAACCCAATTCACGCGATTAGATTCCGCTAAATTAAATAAATGGCTAGATACCTACAGTCTAGGTCAGCTTTGGGAAAAAAATGAACTGGGAGGACGGCCTGGAGCTGAATAGATTGATGTCTCGTTTGCTCATTCATGTTGAAGGAGAAACCGAAGAGACTTTCGTAAACGAAGTGCTAGCCCCACATCTTTACAACTTCGGTTACAAAAATGTGAGCGCACGTCTCCTGGGTAATGCTCGCAATCGAGATCGTCGAGGTGGAATCCGAGGCTGGGATTCTGCCAGTGACGACATTATGAATCATCTCAAAGAAGATCCAAAATGCCTCGCCACGACTATGGTAGATTACTATGCGTTACCAAAATCGGGCAATCGTGAATGGCCTGGCAGATTGTTAGCTGATACACTTAGTTTTGAACTAAAAGCCCCAACAGTACAAAACGCCTTACTAGCAGATATTAGCCTTAAACTGGGCAAAGGATTCGACCAAAAACGTTTTATACCGTTTGTCATGATGCATGAGTTCGAAG
>JAOZVT010001140.1 GCA_025869455.1 Prosthecobacter sp. | reverse complement strand
CCTTTTCATCCTGAAGATACAACCGCCCATCCGCATGCAGGATGGAAGCACTGATTGGCCCCGTGCAGCGCTCTTGATAATGCACCGCCCCCGTCTTCGCATCCGCACAGGTCAGAATGCCATTGTCTGCGACAAAATAGATCTCATCACCCACCACCACCATGCTCGGATTATGCGGCACGTACTTCTCGATCGTCCACGCCACATGAGTATCCGTCACATCGCCTTTCCCATCCGCACGGATCGCCATGGCAATCGGTTTGTTATACCCGGTGGATAAATAGATCATGCCATGCGCATAGACCGGACGCGGCACCACGGAGTAACCCTGATCATAACGCGCCTTCCAAATCTCCGTTCCTGTCTGCGGATCCAGCGCATTCACCACCCCACTGCCAGCCGAAATCAACTGCCTCTGACCGTTCACCTCGATCACCAAAGGGGTGCAGAATGAGAACTTATTCTTCGCCTCACTCACCCGCGCAAATTTCCACACCTGTTCACCCGTCGCTTTATCCAGGGCGATCACCACCGGATCACTCTCCGCATCCGCATTGAAGATGAAGAGGTTTCCTTCGATCACCGGACTACCGCCATTCCCATGCACTGGCGTGTAGGCAAAGGCCTGCGTCTTCCACACCACGCTGCCATCCTCCGCATTCAGACAGGCACTGCCCTGATGACCAAAATGCACATACAGCTTCCCATCTTCATACACAGGCGTCGGGCTAGCATGACTATTCTTTTTATGCACCTTGGACGCATCCTTCAGCTGCATAAAAACCTCCTGATCCCACACCAGTTCCCCATCCGCCGCCAGCAGACAGAGCGCGCGCAGGCTACGCACCGCCTCAGGCTTTTCCTCACCACCTTCTGGCACTGCCGTGGTCAGGTAAATTTTATCCCCCACCACCACAGGTGATGACCAGCCAATGCCCGGCACATCCGCCTTCCACAAAATGTTCTTATTCACCGCCGAACTCCACTCCAAAGGCAGCCCCGTCACCGCAGTCTCCCCCATCCGCGAGGAGCCACGAAACTCAGTCCAATCCTCGGCAGCAGCAAGGGAGGACAAGGCAAGAAAGGGAATGAGGAAACGCATAGGGTTGAACAATCAAAAATGGAACAGGTAAAGACGCAGTTCAGAGTAGGCACCTATCCAAAAAATGTGCCCTCCAATAGTCGGCATCATTATTCGTGAACGCAGCGGCAAAATGCACATTACCCCCATACAACAAACCTCTAACAGAACATAAAACACCACACTCCCCCCATATAGACATCTAGATTTCATATTCACAAAGTTATGGATTCACTAGGTAGTTAAGCTAGATATGCAGAGTGATATCTCTGAGACTAGGTCTTCTTTTTTTATGCGTTTTGGTTCTCCAAAACGGTCTCTTCCCTTCCTCCTTGGCAGCAGCGGTACCGGGCCCGGTCCTAGTGAAAAACATAAACCGCGCATTTGCGGATTCGGGGATTGATCTCTTTGCTGGAGCAGCGTTGAACACAGATTTGACGATCCTGGTGCTGGATGACCGAGATCATGGGCGTGAGTTATGGGTCACAACCGGCGACACCGCAGGCACAAAATTACTCAGAGATGTGAACCCTGGGTCGGCGGGATCGGAGATCGATAACTTTATCATCTGCGGTGAGAGAGCCTATTTTTCAGCAAATGATGGGGTAAATGGCCCTGAACTATGGAGCACTGACGGCACGACAGTAGGCACGCAGATGGTGGCAGACATGGTTTCAAAACCGGGCGTGGGAGGCAACCCCAGGTTGATGAGCAGGTTCAATGACGGCCTAATCTTTATGGCCGACTCGGACAAGTCACCTTCAAGCCTATGGTTCGTTGATGATACTGCGAGCCCCATCCCACTGAAGACTTTCATCAACGACAAGGAAGATTCCAGTGCCCCACCTCACATTCACTCGTGGTCCCTCATGGATGGCCTGCTTTACTTCATGGTCGGGAAAAGCCCCACACTATCAGAATTATGGAAAACCAATGGCACAGCCAAGGGCACGGTACTGGTGAAAAAACTGCCGCTAGAGGCAGAGTATCCAGAACCGCAGATTTTGGGCAGTTTGGGACACACGCTTTTTTTAAGCGTGAGTACTGCCAAAAACGGCAATGAACTGTGGCAATCCAACGGCAAAACCTCAGGAACAGTTTTCTTTAAAGACCTCATGCCAGGTACGACCAGTTCGTTTCCTCACAAGTTCACCGTTCTTGGCGACAAAGGATTTTTTCTAGCCCGGAGTGATGTGTCCAACGATTACCATGACGTGTGGCTGACAGATGGCACACCAGAAGGTACCGTACTTCTGCGCGACAACTCATCTGGCTTGCGCATTCCAGAGCCTGACTGCATCAACCTGGAGTTGCTCAATCAAAATCTGCTGATGACCTTTGACTCGGGCTACTACGAGACAATTTGGACTTATTATCTCCGCTTGCCACAGCTTCGGGATGTCAGTCCTATCTACGACACTCAGGACGATGGAAGCAATCTGAGCATTCCTGAAATGGCCTCTACGGATACACTGGCTTTCTTCACGACCAAAATGGCACCACATAGACCGCTCCATTTGCTGAGAGTGACGGATGGGACACCAAGTGGAACGAAGGTTCTAGCCGGAATCAATGATAATAGCACCCGCTATATCACCGGGCTAACAACAGCCGGGACTGACGCCTACTTCAT
>JAOZVT010001139.1 GCA_025869455.1 Prosthecobacter sp. | reverse complement strand
CTATCCACCTCTCCAATGTCCGTCAGGCCCTTGGGCAGATTCCCGGTCTGTCGTCGGTAGTCCTCTACTTTTTGAATGATCTGCTCCGCCCTAACTTACAGCTTTTGCTCCGAGCTCCGTTTCCAGGCCATCCCTCCTCCCAAAGCGAAGGCGAAGAAGAGACTTATGGACATAACAACCCAAAGGATTTTTCTCATGTTGGAAGAATGTGGTTCAGGTGGTTAGGCATGGATAGCAGGCCGCTTTGGATCATCCAGATCAAAGTCAGGGTGTTCCCAAAAGCCTCCAGGCCGATTTGCGCAAACACAAAGCAGCCGTCCATCTGCGTAGCCTCCGCCAGCGGAGCCTCTGTCCAATGGTCTCACTTACTCCACATCCGCATACCCTAGGTCCGTACATAGTCGGTTCATGTGCCGCGCCACCGCGTCCGTTTCCGCCTCTGTCAGCCTGGGCTTGAAGCGGTTTTCGATGAAATTCGGCAGCGATTTATGTGCTGTCACTAGAACTGGGGCCTGCGGTGGCCCGCCAGTCACATACCAGCCAGGAAAGGTCAACACCGGGTGCACTACTGTGTCCACATTCAGGTGTGTCTTCAGTTCCTTGCGAAGCCACTCCGCATTGCGCTGTGCCTGCTCCAACTCGCCCGTGCTGGTTTTGCCGCCGGGCCAAGCCAGAAACTGGCCGTTGTAACTCAGCTTGTGACCTTCCTTGTCTCCCTTCAGCTTCCGCCTTGTCTTCGTTTCCACCACAACCACCACTCCGCGGCCCACCACCACATGGTCCAGGTTAAATCGCCCTCCGCCGCCGAGGCAGGGCACATCATGAAACACTTCATACCCCTTCTGTTTCAGCCCCTCCAACTGGTCCGCCACTACTCGCTCGCCAAACAGACCGAGCTTTAGGTTCATGACTTCTCCCAAGCCGTAGTAAATGTTCCACATTCCAAACATCAGGGCAGCGACTGGTGCGGCCAGAATGCCCACCGCTAATGGTTCAAGCACAAAGCTGCATATATGCAGTGCAGCGATAAAGACCGCTGCTGGCAGTAGCAGCAAAAGCACCAAGAAACGATATAATAGATACTCTAAAGCCTTGCTCATCCGCATCCGCAAATGCTCCCCCGGCTGACGTCTCAGCTTCACATCTTGCCCAAGAGGATGCCTCGTCTTCCGCCGATTCAGTCGCCACGAGGTCAGGCCAAAGAAAACTCCCATAACCATCACGATATAGATCAACGTGTAAATTGCCTGCCAATACATCCCTCCTCCGTGGCGATAACACCGAAACGGGCAAGTGGTTTTTCATTAGGCTGGATGCTGAGATGCCACGCTGTCATCTATCAGAAGATGGATGCAATAAAGTGCCTCGTATTCTTGGTTGCTCATACAAGTTTCGTTTTCACCATGAAGTCTTTATCCTGTCTTATCTTCTCGGAAATTCAGGCGCATGCCCTATGTTAGAGTTTCCGGGAATCGGGAATCGGGAATCGGGAATCGGGAATCGGGAATCGGGAATCGGGAATCGGGGAAGGGGAGCGAGGGCGGGTAGGCGGCGCTTAGCGCAGCTTCTGAAATTCGGTGAAGCCTTCCCAGGCGATGCGCTGGAGGTCCGCGCGGACGGAGGTCTTTGTGGCGGTGGGCATAGTAGCCGCCGGGGCTGACTGCCAGGGAGAGCCAGCCTTCGCGAATGTTCATGGTGGGGTGGTCTGTGCGCAAGGTGTCAATCAGCGCGTAGCACCCGGAGGTTCCAGGGCAACGATGGCCAAGGCTTTTTTTAAAATGTCGCGTTGGCAGATGAAGGCTTTGAACTCACGGTGCATGTCCGCGAGTTGCACGGCCAACTCTACGCGGCTGGCGGCACCTGCGTTCGTGTCTGCATAAACGAAGCAAGCTCAGGTCAAAACAAAGGCTACGTTCTCTGCATCAAGCCCTGAAAGGGCGAGGCATAACCCGCTCTCGAATCACCAAGATACCAAGATGGAACTCCCGAACATCCTTGCCATGCGGGGCGTGTTTTGTCTCGCCTCTTTGGGACTGAATCGTAAAAACACATCCCTTGTTAGGCTGCGTTTGCCCATTATCCCAGGACTCAACGTCCCACGCACCTTCAGCGCACAAGACGCGGCCCAAATTCAGCTAGAAAAGCACTGGCCGCTGGGCTGAGGGAGGCTCCCCTTCGTTTGACCATGCTGATCAGTCGCTTCGGCTCGGGCGCTTTGAAGGGACGAATGCAGATGCCTTCTCCCGCATTTTGCTGCAAGGCCATCTCCGGCACAATGGCGATGCCTAAACCCGTTCGCACCATGGCCAGCAAGGTTTCCAGTTGCTCACATTCCAGGTGATCTTCAGAACGACGCAGGCGGCAGACGCTCAAGGTTTGCTCCGCCAGACAGTGTCCCTCACTGAGGACCATGAGTTGATTCTTGGGAACATCTTTGACCGCGATAGCCGTCTCCTTGTCAGCCAGCAGATGATCTTTCGGGGTCGCTAAAAGCAGACGCTCGCGGAAGAGCTCCTCCACACTCAGGGACAGCCGCTCGCGATCCGCAGCCATCACGTCGCTCACGATGCCAAATTCAATGCGGCCCGTGACCAGATCTTGAAGCACCCGGCTGGTGCGGCCTTCGTGGACTTGGATTTTAACACCCGGGTACTTTTGATGAAACCTGCGGATCGGCTGCGGCAGCAGGTACGGAGCCATGGTGGGGATCACTCCG
>JAOZVT010001138.1 GCA_025869455.1 Prosthecobacter sp. | reverse complement strand
GAGTTCTTGCAGTTCAATGCCCCAGGCAAAGCCGCGCCCTGAACTGAGGGCGGCGGAATGGGTGAGCTATGATGGGAAGGTGATGCCGACGCAAACCTGGCCCGTGGCGGCGGGAACGAAGCTGCGTGGGGTGGTCATTGCCGTGCATGGGTTAAGCGGAGCGTCTTCGGACTTTTGGTACATCGGGGAAAAGCTGCCGCTGATGGGGTATGCAGTGTATGCATACAACTTGCGTGGCCAGGGTAAGGATCCGGTGGTGGCTGAGCGTGGAGACATTCAGTCTGCGATCCAGTGGCAGAAGGATCTGGAAACTTTTCACCTGCTTGTGCGCAGGAAGCATCCTGGTGTGCCGATCATTTGGTATGGGGAGAGTCTGGGGAGCCTGATCTGCCTGCATACGGCGGCAAATCGGCTGAATGATCGGCGTGACCCTGTGGGGGTGGTTCTGGCGTCTCCTGTGGCGGGGTTGAGGGTGGCCGTGTCTGGCTTCCGCCGGTTTCTATTGGAGACGGCGGCGACTCTTTCACCACGGTCACGTTATTCGTTAGGTGATCTGGCGGGTGTGGACGAGTCGAAAATTCAAGTCACGAATTCCACCACCCACGGTAGCCAGATGCAGGTGACCGAGCATTTTGTACATAGTTTTACACTGCGGCTACTGACGGAGATCGGAAGGATGCTGGATAAGAATCCGGGGGCGGCTAAGCGACTGCGAATGCCTGTCTTGTTTTTGGCATCTCCGAATGATGTGTTGTCTTCGCCAGACCAAGTTCAGACCTTGTTCAGTCAGGTGAAGTCCCCCCGCAAGAGGTTGTTGTGGTACACGCGTAGTTACCATCTGCTGCTGCATGATGTGCAGCGGGAAGAGGTGACGCATGATCTGGCCACTTGGCTGGATGCGCGGGTGAAGTAGCGTTATTGGTTAGGCTCGTCCGGTTTCGATGGGACAGCCTTTTTGGCCTTGGGCTTGGCCTTTTTTGTGGCACGTGGTTTCTTAGCAGGGGCTTTTTTCTCCGCTTCTTCTAGATCTTGTTGGAGTTTGAGGAGGGCTTCCCGTTGGGTGCCTAGAGCTTCTCTTTCTTCTGCGATAGCCTTCCGTTCTTCCACCATGGCTTCTCTTTCCGCCGCCAGGGATTGTTGTTCCAGGTCTGTGGGAGGCACTTCCGAGAGGGGGCTTTGTTCAACCAACTTTAGATCATCAGAGAGACGCAGGATTTCTTTTTGGAAGAAGATTTGACGGTCCAAGGATTCTTTTAGTTCGGCCTGCGTTTGGGTGAGGGATTGCTGGAGTTTTTCTGCTTGGTTACGTGCGCTGTCGCGTTCTTGACGGGCCAATTCTGCGGCTATGTTTTCTGCGTCGATTTGTTGCGTTTGAATCTGCGTTCCTTGCTGACTTTTCTGTCCACGCCAGCGCCAGCCGAGAATGAAAAAGATGAAGGCGGCGGCGGTGAGCAGCGGTAGGGTTTGAAGCAGGAGCCAGAAGATGCCTTCCATGATAATGAGTCAGCGTGTTGGGTTCTCTTTGGCCGGAGTGGCAAGTTGACGCCAGTAATGGCGGAGCTGGTCGTAGGCCTCGGCAGCGAAGGTATCTTCGGCCATGGCAGCGGGAAAGTCTGGGGGCGTGAGGGAGCTTTTGGCGAGGGCTCCTGGGGCTAAGATAGCTTCTGAGGCGGGCTGGGATTTCCAGATTTGACCTGGGCGGGCGAAGGCGAGGATGGGTGCCTCGTTTTCTTTTGGCAGTGGTGGTAGGCTGCGAGTGGTTTGCTCCACATCCAGGGTGGGTTCACAGGTGCCACGGGCCAAGAGGGCATCTGAAAAAATGATGGCCTGGCCTGCGTAGGCACGGCGGGTGGCTTCGATCAAACGCGTGCGCAGGGCTTCTTCCGCCAATTGTCCAGCTAGGATGACTTTGTCTGGCAGGAGGGTGAGGGTGAGGAAGCTTGGCTGGGCTGGAATGGAGAGAGTCGGGATGCCTTGGGCGTTTCCTTGGAGCCATTGGGTGACCATTTTGCTGTCTTCCAAAAGCATGGAAGAGGGGAGGTCTTTCGGCAGCAATTCCTTCCAGGGCTGGGCTTCCTCCCCAATCTCCCAATCCACAAACTGCCAGGCTGAGCCGGAGAGTCCTAGGGCAAGGGCTTTGTTCATGCCGGGTTCGGTGCCCAACGGTAAAAGAGCTGTGGTGATGGGGCCGAAATCTGCAACCGCACGACGCTGGGCATTCACGCGAATGTCATCAATGACGCGCCATTCCGGAAAGGCGACGATGACGGTGTTTAGAAACTCACGTTTGATCTTCAGGGTAGCGACTTCTCCCCGAAGCAGAAGGCGCTGATCGCGTGAGGCGATGAAGATGTGGGGCGGCGGAAGTTTGGCTTGGCGTTCGGCTTCAGCTAAGCGGATGCGTTCGGCTTGTTGGTAGCGGCGGGTTTGTTCCAGGGCCGGAAGAATGATGTGCTGCCATTCCTCATCAGTGATGGGATAGGAGGCGAGTTGCCCGCGCAAATGATCGTCGGTAGCATCTAAGGTGAGCCTTTCCCACTGGCCGCCAAGGTGGGCAATCTGGACTTGGGCGGAGTCGCCACCACGATCCATCCGAGGAGGGGGCATTTGATCAAGTGTGGCCTCAATGCCTGGGGCTTCATCAAAGCGAGCGTCAGCAGATTTGAGCCGAGAGACCAGACGGCCACCGAGTTTGCTCCAACGATCCTGCATGAGTTGACTGACATCCCGG
>JAOZVT010001137.1 GCA_025869455.1 Prosthecobacter sp. | reverse complement strand
CATCCCCTTAAATCCAGGCATCATAGATACCCGCATGCTGCGCAGTTGTTTCGGGAACGAGGCGGGGCACTACCCAGGGCTAAAGGAGTGGGCACGCACAGCCGTACCTTTTTTGATCAAACTAGGTCCCAAAGACAATGGCAGACCCCTTACAGCACCGGGAGGATAAATGGGCTCAATAAACGAGGTGCTCCTTTTGGACCTTCCCACGAAAGATCCAGTAAATGGAGATGGTGTAGGCGATCACTACAGGCACGCCGATCAAGGCGATGGTGAGCATGATGGACTGGGTATGCAGCGAAGAGCTCGAATTGTAAGAGGTCAGGGAATGTTCAGGATGTGGTTGGGATGGCAACATGTTAGGAAACAGACCCGCGCCAAACAAGGCCACTATTAGATGATGGTGCCTTCCCTTCCATTTTCGGAAATCAGTTCTGTGATCTGCTCCAACACAAAAAAGCGGAGCCCCTCTTTTCAGAAGGACTCCGCTTCGTGGTTTCACCTCACTTCGGTAGTAGCTTGGACATCAAGGCTGACGGCACAATCTCATAGGCCGATGGAACCATGGAGTAGCTAGCACGTCCGCGTGAGAGACTGCGGATGGCCCCAGCATAACCAAACATTTCCACCAGTGGCACCTCGGCGGTGACGAAGGCTTGCGCCTGTTCGTGTTCCAGACCGAGGATGCGCGCGCGACGCCGATTGAGATCCCCCAGGATTTCTCCCTGGAATTCATCCGACACCGCACACTCCACCCGCATGACGGGCTCCAGCAAAACAGGCGAGGCCCGCTCCACGGCTTCACGGAAGGCTTCCATGGCCGCTTGGCGGAAGGCCTGCTCGTTAGAATCCTTCGCATGAGCAGCACCATCCACAATGCGCACCTGCACATCGCAGACCGGACTGCCAGCTAGCGCTCCCGTGGTCGCCGCTTCTTGGATGCCACGATGCACCGCATTCATATAGACGGCGGGAATCGTTCCACCCACCACGGCGTTTTCGATGACCAGACCTTGGCCACGATCCAATGGAGAGACGGACAACTTCACCCGCGCATACATGCCCGTACCGCCATTTTGTTTCTTCAACAAATGGTCAGCTTCAGCCGCATCCGTGATCGTTTCACGGCAAGCAATCTGCGGTGCACCGGCCACGGTTTCCAGGCCGTGTTCCAGCAGCAACTTCTCGCGAATGATCTCCAGATGCAGTTCACCCATGCCTGAGATGAGGCACTGCCCTGTCTCTTCATGCGTCTTGACACGGAAGGTCGGATCTTCGTCGCTAAGGCGTGCCAAAGCACTGGAAAGCCGCGCCTGATCCGTGGAATGAGCTGGCTCAATGGCCATGCTCACCACAGGTTCAGGGAACTGCGGAGGTTCCAGGGATAACTCATGCCCAGCTAGACAAAGCGTGTCCCCCGTGGAGAACTCACGCAAACCAGCCACAGCACAAATATCGCCCGCGCGGATGGATTCCAGCTCATCACGACGATCAGCAAACACGCGCAGGAGACGACCACAGCGGTCCGTCTTTCCTGTGCGTGGATTCACCAGCACCTGGCCTTTCTGCAAGGTGCCCTCATAGAGACGAACATAGACCAGACGACCTGCCTGGGGATGACGCACCACTTTGAAAGCCAGCGCTGCTAATGGGACCGAAGTCTCAGAGAGCCGCTGCACATCCAAAGGAGAAGGCAGATAATCCACCACTGCATCCACCAGCGCATGAACGCCGACATGACGATACGCACTGCCACCGATCACGGGCACGATGCGTCCGGCGATGGTCTGGCGACGCAACACTGCTTTCAGCACTTCCACAGAGATGGGTTTTTCTTCCAGCCAAAGCGTCGCGATTTCATCGTCCAGGCTAGCCAGGGCGTTGATCAAATCTAACCGAGCTGTGGCCAGCGTTTCTCGCCAGGCCTCAGGCACAGCTTCGACAGCATAACCAACTTTAGAATCAGGACGACTGATCAGCGCGCATTGCTCGATCACATCCAACTGCCCACGCAGTTCCCCTTCCGCTCCCAGAGGGAGAAGAATAGGCCAGGCATTGGCACCGAGCTGCTCACGCAGTTCGTTTGTTACGCGCAGGAAGTCAGCTCCCGCACGATCCATCTTATTGATGAAGGCAAGACGCGGCACACGATAGCGATCCATCTGCCGCCAGACGGTTTCGCTTTGTGGCTGTACACCACCCACTCCACAGAACACTGCAATGGCACCGTCCAGCACACGCAAGGAGCGCTCCACCTCAGCGGTGAAGTCCACGTGTCCGGGGGTATCAATGACATTGAGCCGATGTGGCATGTCCGCATAAGGGCGTGTCAAGCCTGCCACCGCAGGCGGAGTCCAGAAACAAGGAGCCGCTGCGGAGGAAATGGTAATGCCCTTGGCTTTCTCAATCGCGGAGAAGTCCGTGGCCGTGTTGCCGTCATGGACGTCACCACAGATGTGAATAGCCCCAGCATAGAACAGGATGCGTTCCGTCAGGGTCGTTTTACCCGCGTCAATGTGCGCTGCGACGCCGATGTTTCGCAGGCGTTCGGGGGCATGAAGAGTCGTTTTCATAAGAATAAGCAGTCAGTATTTTTTGCGTACTGCTCCCCGGTCCTAGACATAAAAAGGCCCTGATCTGGCTAACAGCATCAGGGCTCCCGGGGATAGCAGTAAATCTGACTCT
>JAOZVT010001136.1 GCA_025869455.1 Prosthecobacter sp. | reverse complement strand
TTGCCAATCTTCTGGGGTTAGCCCTGCTGCGTTAGACTGAGCCTGCTCGGTGTCATGGTAACGGAGGCGAATTTCCTCTGCCGAGCAACCTTCGTTGACCCAGGTACGCACCTGCTGATGCACTTCTTCAATGCGCTGACGATAGCGTGTGAGATGAGCGCGAACGTCCGAGATGATGCCAAAATGGGCGAGGTAGAGGCTCTTAAAATCAGCGGCGAGCAGGCGATCCACGGAGGCGATGTAGGCAGGCGGATCAAACTGCGGTGGTGCTGCGGTGACTGAAAGATAGCCGCTGTTTTGCAAACGTAGGCCGGCGACATCTCCGGTGAAGCAGACATCTCCGACCACATAGGCGTGGTGGTGCCGGGCATGCCCAGGGGTGTCCCAGGCCGTGATGGAGACCGCACCTACCTTGACGCTTTGTCCATCCTCTAATGCCGTGACGCGCTCCTCAGGCGCAGGCAGCATTTCACCCCACAGCGTATCCATTTGATCAGCATAAACCATGCGTGCGCTTTCCATGAGGCGGCTGGGATCCATGAGATGACGCAGAGCATTGGGATGGCAGTAAACCTGTGCCCCTTGTTGTGCCCACCACCCTGCTGATCCGGCGTGGTCCAGGTGAATATGAGTCACCAAAACATGCCGGATGTTTTCCACCTGGAAGCCGAGGTCGGTAATGGCCCGGCAAAGGCGGGGTAGGGTAGAACCTGGTCCTGTTTCGATGAGTGCAAGCTCGCCGTTGCTTTCAATGAGGTAGGCCGCAATGAGACCTGGGGTGTTCTGAAAATGGAGATCAATCGTGTGAACGGTCATGCGTGCAAGATGGGTTTAATGAGGGAGCTTAGAATGAGATTCCGTTTTGTTTCCTTGGTTGATGAATGCCGCAAGATCGCGGACAGAGTCAAATGCGCATTGCAATCTACTGTGGGGCCAATGGAGGTCACGATTCATTCTACCGAACCGCAGCCGCTGGGGTGGCCAGCTTTTTGGCCAAGGAAGGGATAGGATTGGTCTATGGAGGCGGCAATGTCGGCCTAATGGGGACGATAGCAGATGCAGCCTTAGCAGCGGGCGGAAAGGTCATTGGAGTGATCCCACAATCCCTCATGGAAAAGGAATTGGGCCATGGTGGTGTGACGGAGCTGCATGTGGTACGTTCCATGCATGAGCGTAAACAAATGATGGTGGATCTGAGTGATGGCTTCATCGCTCTCCCCGGTGGATTTGGCACGCTGGATGAGTTGTTTGAGACCTTAACTTGGCTGCAACTGAGTTTTCATGGGAAACCCGTGGGTTTGCTGAATGTGAATGGCTTTTTCGATGGTTTGTTGGTTTTTTTAGATCACATGGCCTCTCAGGGTTTTTTGAAACAGGCGCATCGCGATTGTGTGCTGGTGTCCAGTGATCCGGCGGAATTGCTGGAGAAAATGCGGGCTTTTAAAGCGCCTGATTTGGGCAAATGGATTGAGAAGATGGTTTCTGCGGAGCGGTGATGGTGGTCCAACTAGAAATGCTGTTTGGATTTTAGGTTCGCTTTTATAATGGAATCAGGAGAATGTTTAGTCTATTGATCCGTGCTGACTGTTATGACTAATACACGAAAAATCCGATTTCTTAGACTTGTTGCCATTGGGCTGCCCTTGCTAATCGGAGCCCTAACCTGGTGGCTGAGTGGGCATATTGATTCGCGACAAAATTCCTTCGCTGGAGCTGAGGTGACTGAGGTGGACACTGCGAGACCTCAAACACATTTGAGCAGCAGTTTTGGCCTGCCAGAAGTGGAACTGCCAAAGGATGATGTGTTTGCTAGATTTGAGACTTGGGCAGAGGATTATGCCGAGCAAAGTCAGACGCAAAGGATGGAAGAAGGCGTACGCATGGCCAAGGAGCGTCGTGAGGTTTTGCGGTTATTGATCCAAAAAGATCCTCAAGGAGCCTTGGCACGGGCGTTGCCCTGGAGATTGCGGTTACGGATGCCACCAGAGGTTGTTGCCTTGTTGGAGGAACGTGTGTCTGCCAAGGCTGAGTACTCGGTCAAAGGGGCGCGTAAGGCACCTGAGGCAGGCTTTGCCGTGGAGCCGGTCCAGAGAGCGGCCATCATTGAAGGGCGGATTTATGATGCTTATGTCTATGGCCGCCGTGAATGGGTTGGAACGAAATATGATTTGCCGATTGAGGGTATCGCGGTGGATCGCAGTTTAGCGGTCTTAGAAAGGCCGATTCGAGAGTTGGAACTTGATGAGCCGCTGCCGATGGGCGGTGTGAAACTGGCTGCTCAGGATGAACATCAAACAACGTTGCCACCAGCGGCACCTCCTATCTTGGTTTCAGGTGGAGAGGCTTTTCAGCCTTGCTGCCAAGCGCATGCGTCAGCGATGGAGCAGGCCTTGAATGAGGCAGAGACCAGTCTGGGGCCTGATTTGGGATTTGAAGTGGCTGAGTCTGCCTGGACGGAAGGAAATAAAGCCATTTTGGTGATCCGTGTGGATTTTTCAGATGTTACGGGTGAGCCTAAAAATACCGATCAGACATCTATTACACCTGCGTTTGCGACTAATCTGATCAATGGGGTGACCAACACTTTCATGTCTGAGGTGTCTTACGGGAAAACCAGTGTGAACCTGAATACTGCTGACGTGACCTCTGTGCTGAGAATGCCAAACACGGCGGCTTATTATGCCGTGAATAACAATGCGGACCAACTGCGCATTGATAGTCTCAATGCAGCGACAT
>JAOZVT010001135.1 GCA_025869455.1 Prosthecobacter sp. | reverse complement strand
CATGGTACGATGGAAGAGTACTTTGTGGCTAAGGTGCGCTTGTTTGAAACCATCGCCAAACAGCCTAAAGGAGCCATGGTCATCAATGCGGATGATGCTTGGGGCCGCAAGCTGATCGCGCGTTATGAAGATACCGGGCGTGTAACTAAATTTGGTTATGGCGTTGGATTTGATTTCCGCGCGGTGAATGTTCGTTACGACCTCACGGGCACCACGTTTGAGTTGGAAGCAAAAGGCCGCACTTTCTTGGTGCGCACGCCGCTGATCGGTGACTTCAACGTTTACAATTCCCTCGGTGCCTTAGCGGCAGCTCATGCCCTGGGGCTGAATTTGCGGGAAACCGTGAGTCATCTGAAAAATGCTCCGCAGGTGCCAGGTCGCCTGGAGCGTGTCACAGAGGCGACGACGAAGTTCCAGGTTTTTGTGGATTACGCGCACACGCCGGATGCCATTGAAAATGCGCTGAATACCATTCGTGCACTGCGTCCGCGCCGGATCGTTACCGTCTTTGGCTGTGGCGGTGGGCGGGATAGATCCAAGCGTCCGCTCATGGCGGCGGCAGCAGAAAAAGGCAGTGACATTTGTGTGCTGACCAGTGACAACCCGCGCAACGATGACCCCCAGGTGATCATTGCTGATGCGGTGAAGGGTTTTGCCCGTCCAAAAAATCACGTCACTATTGTGGATCGCCGCGAGGCCATCAAGATCGCTTTGGAAAATGCGCGAGGCGGGGACATCGTCCTGATCGCTGGTAAGGGGCATGAAGACTACCAGGAAATTCAGGGTAAGAAGTATCCGTTCGATGATCGCCGCGTGGTGCGTCAATTGATGACCCAGATTGCAGGCAATCGCGATGTGGAACGTGCTGAGAAACTGGCTGAGCGCGAAATGCGGGAGGCTGAACGGAGACGTCCATTCGACCCCTAACATGAAGCCCATTGCGATTCAGACTTTGGCAGACTTTGCAGGCGGCACTCTTCGTCAAGGAGAGGGTTCGCGTTTAGTTAGCAAGGTAACCACGGATTCTCGCAAGGTGGCAGATGGTGCGATCTTTGTGGCTTTGGTCGGTGATAAGTTTGATGCCCATGACTTTATCCCTCAAGTCATGGCTGCAGGCGCGGCGGCGGTGGTCGTCAGTCGTGTGGATCCCGCTTGGCCATCCTCAGGCTGTGCCATTCTGGAAGTGAAGGATACTTTGGTTGCTCTCCAGGACATGGCCCGTGGCTATCGTGCCTGGCACCAGCCGTTGATCATCGGTTTGACCGGGAGCAATGGCAAGACCTCCACCAAGGATCTGACTGCACTGATCATGAATCTGAAAGTGCCCACGCGTGCCACTTTCGGGAATCTGAACAATCACATTGGGGTGCCCCTGACGCTTCTCAGCCTCACGGAAGATGATGAGTGTGGGGTGGTGGAAATGGGCATGAACCATCCAGGTGAAATCAAGACGCTGGTGGATATTGCTCTGCCTGATGCTGCTATCGTGACGAATGTGGGCATGGCGCACATCGAATACATGGGCAGCCAAGATGCCATCGGCTGGGAAAAGGGCACACTGCCAGCCAATGTTCATCCTGAAGGGGTGGTGGTGCTGAATGCCAATGATAAATACACGTCGCTGATTGCCAGGCACTGTCAGGCCACGGTTTTTACCGCAGGCACAGATGCCGGAGACGTGCGCGCTTTTGATCTTCGCCCCGGTCCTGACGGCACGCATTTTAAACTCGATTTCGCGGGTGAGATCGTGGAAACTTTTCTCCCTATCATGGGTGAACACATGGTGGGCAATGCGGCTTTGGCTGCCTGCATGGGCTGGGCTCACGGCATTCCTCCAACGGAAATCGCCACGGCTTTCAGCCAGGCCAAGCTGACCGGAGGCCGCATGGAAACGAAGACGGTGGATGGTATTCTGTTCATCGACGACTCCTACAATGCGAATCCTGACTCCATGAGAGCAGGGTTAAAGACCTTGGCTTCTGTCGAATCCAGTGGTCAAAAAATCGCCGTATTGGGTCGCATGGGGGAGCTTGGTATCCATGCCCATGCCGAGCATAAAGGGGTAGGCCTCTATGCTGCCGGACTGCCCCTGACGGCTATCTATACCGTGGGTGAAGAAGCTGCCCAGATCACGGATGCCGCGCACGCTGCGGGTCACCACGAAACCGCAAATTTCCAAAGCCATGAAGACTGTGCTGCGCATTTGAAGAAAATGTTGCAGCCAGGGGACGCCGTCCTTTTGAAGGGGAGTCGCTCAGCAGGCATGGAGAAAATTCTCTCTCACTTTCAGACCGCATGATTTACTGGCTCTACGAATTTAGAAACTGGCTCGAAGCCGCTGACTGGATCAGCGACGATTCCGCCCTGTACAAGCTGCTCAATATTTTCCGTTATCACACCTTTCGTGCAGGTGGCGCCTTCATCACGGCTTTTGTCCTTTCGTTACTTTTTGGTGAGCGACTGATTCGCATGCTCATCTCTCTGAAACTGGGGCAGCCAATCCGCACGGCGGCAGAAGTGGGGAAGCTGTTTGAGCTTCAGGGGAAGAAGGCGGGTACGCCAACAATGGGCGGTATTCTGATCTTGGGAACGATTGTGGTTTCGACCTTGCTTTGGGCGAAGTGGGATAATGTGATGGTTTGGACCATCCTGTTTACCACGGTTGGTCTCGGGGCTTTGGGTTTTTGGGACGACTATCTAAAAGTCAGCAAAAAGAACTCCAAGGGAGCGAGCGCTAGG
>JAOZVT010001134.1 GCA_025869455.1 Prosthecobacter sp. | reverse complement strand
CTGTTGGAGCTGCCGAATTTCTTCCGAGGTTAAAAGGCGTGATTGTTTTAAAGTAGGTCTAGATAAGCGCCGAGCGAAGTCATTGTATTTTCTGATCATCTCTTCTCGATACAAATCGTAATACAACCCAGAGGTTTCTCCTCTTCGTTTTTCCACCTGATTATAGGCTGCAACCAGGTCATCCGAATTTCCAATGAATGAAAGGGTTTCTATTGCCTTGATAACGACTGTTAAATCAGAATCCAAAAGAAATTTTCGCGCTAGCAATCGATTTTCTTCTCCCGGATAATGACGAAGAATGGCCAGAATTCCCCTTGCCAGATAAACACGCTGCCGACCAAGCATGTCATCCTGATAAGCTGGGGATTCCAGTGGTGCGGTAAGACGATGTATTTGATCTACCGTCAGATCTGTGCGCATACTCAAGGCATATAGCAACGATGCAAAATGATCGATTTCATTGATAGCCTCAACATTTTGCTCGAACATTTGAACGAGCTTTTCATTGAGGTTTTCAATGGATTGGTATCCGCGTTCAAGAGCTTGTTTTCTCTCTTGAACGCTCAATCCCTCCATATTTTCGCCAAGTGGCCGCCCAAAGTAAACCAATGACTCCAAGGCAAGTTGGTCATTGTTATCTTGAGCCAGCGCAATGGCCCCAAGCGAACTCAATATCCAAGACCAGCATAGAATATAAACCATTTTTATTTAAGGTCGGCTCAATAAATATTTCGAAAATACAGACATAAAAACCAGTTCTGCGTAATACAGACACTTTCCTGTACACTATTCGTCTGGCATCTTTTCTCTGGAGACTTACACTTACTACCCCACCGTCAGTTGCAGCGCAACTAACCAACTTAGCGGCCACCAAAAAGTAGGCCAGTTGGGCCTCCAACTGGCAGTCTCACGCCTCCGTTCGCTTGACCAAATCCACTCTCTACTTTGCAGTCCTCTCACTTCCGTTTCTTGAGGAACAACCACAGAAGGCCAATCGCAGCCACACCATCACGGGCCACTGCGTCGATGGTAAATCAAACGATCTACCTGGGAACTGTCCGCATCTCACGCCAGAAGCGTGAAGGTTGATCGTGCATTGAGGTCATTGATGATCAGGCTTTTCGGTGAGGTGTTTGTACTGTGCGTCTGGTAACTTTTCTCATTGGTCACCTAGCACGCTAAAAACTTCTGTGTTGTCTTCAGCGATTGCCCAAAGCTCGTTGAAGACTGCCAACTCAGCAGATGACCCGATAGTCGCATATATGCTTTCGATTGATGCAGATTGGTGACCTTTTGCTTGAAGCTGTCTGAGCACACGAGCAGCCAACACACGCTTTCTGATTCCAAAATTTGGCGATGTACAAACCTTGACCAAATCCGCGACGGACTTTTCACCGCATTCAATCAATGCCCGAGCCACTGGGTAGCGTAGTTCTGGTGCGTAGATCGCTTCGCCACTCACCACAACAATACCTTTGATCTCGTCCAAGCTCTTCGTCATTACCAACACGAGAGAGGGGGTCTGCCGCCTTTTCATCTCGAGCAGCGCTTGATTCCACTCAACTCCAGACACTGATTCAAAGCGTGATCCCAGTTCGCTATCGCTCATAGCAGCAAAGCCAAAATCGTCAGTACTAAGTTCAGGAACCTCCAACGGCGTCGCTGGAAAATTAGAATACTCGCCAGACATTTCGGATGGTTGGGGAGCTTCAACTAGAATTGATCTCTGCAGAGGAACGTTGGTAGGCAACGACGGCAGCGTCTTTGCATTTACCGATTCACTATCTGAATTTTTGTTACATCCAGCAACTGCCAATATGAGGAAACAGACTGCCACCAATTCTTTAAGTGTCATTTTCATGGGTTATTTATTGCTGGCGGTCTCAAACCTCCGTTCGCTCGACCAAATCCAGACTCTACTTTCAGCCCCACTCACTTTCGAGGCTTGAGTAGCAACCACAGAAGGCAAATCGCCGCCATGACCTTCACAGGCCACTGATTTGATGGTAAATCAGAACGATCTACCAGGAAACGGTCTGCATCTTACGCCAGAGGCGTGATGGTTGATTGTGAGTTCAAGTCGTTCATGATCAACCTTTTCTGCGAGGTGTTAGCTATATCCTCGTTTTTTTCTACTTATCTCGCTATTGTGCGGGAAGTGTTTCTGGTTCAGGCCGATTCTCAGATGCTAACGCTGCCCCGGCTTGCTTTCGCTGATCCCCACTCAAAGTGTCGGTCATAAGTTCCTGCATTTCTGAGTTATCTGGGAAGATGGTCTTTACTCTCTCACACAAAGCCTGAACCGAAGGGTGTTGATAATTAAAGGCAAAGAAGCAATACTTTTTAGCTCCCGGTGACATCGCTGCTAAAGCAACATTCTTCTGCACCTTTCCTGCTTGATATTTATCGAGTAAAGTTGAGAGAAATGCTAGATAGTCAGATGGATCCAATGATTCTGCGGCAGTAATTAGGAGTAGTTGCCTACGTTCGTCCGGCGCTACGACATCAATCTCGTTTAAGACGATATTCCAGTTTGTTTCCATAAAACCAAGAAAAGCCGTAACTTGCTCGGATGTTCCAGTGAGTGTACCAAACTCAGTAACAGAAGCTTCTTGTATATAAGTCGATATTTCTAGATCCATAGTGATGGCATCGGATTTAGAGGCCAAAAAAAGCAACCCAATGATTAAAAAAGTGGAATTTTTCATATTAGTGGCCTGCCCCCGAAGTTTGAGCCAGTTTTTAT
>JAOZVT010001133.1 GCA_025869455.1 Prosthecobacter sp. | reverse complement strand
GATGCCATTCTGATCTGCACACCTCATTTTAGTCATACCACCATCGGTATTGAAGCTCTGCAAAATGGTCTTCATGTCCTGGTCGAGAAGCCGATTTCCGTGCATAAAGCCGACTGTGAGCGCCTGATTGCTGCCCACACGGACAAGAGCAAGATCTTCGCGGCCATGTTTAACATGCGCACCAATGCCTGCTTCAAGAAGGTGAAAGATCTCATTGATAGCGGTGAATTGGGAGCTGTCCGTCGTGTTCACTGGGAAGTGACCAACTGGTTCCGCACGAATTACTACTATGCGACTGGCGGCTGGCGCGGTACCTGGAAGGGCGAAGGCGGTGGTGTGCTGATGAATCAGTGCCCACACAACCTGGATCTCTTCCAGTGGATGTTCGGCATGCCAAAAACCATCCGTGGTTTTTGCCAGTTTGGCCGTTTCCATGAGATCGAGGTGGAAGACGATGTCATCGCGGTCATGCAGTATGAAAATGGTACGACGGCGACCTTCATCACTTCGACAGGTGAAGCTCCTGGCGTGAACAAGCTGGAAATCACGGCTGAAAATGGCCGCCTGACAGTGACCGACGGCACGAAGATTCATTTCCAGCGCAATCGCGTTCCCATGAGCAAGTTTTGCATGGAAGCTGAGGCAGCTTTCGCCATGCCGGAAAGCTGGCACATGGAAATCCCAGTGGCTGACAGCGGTGGCCAGCACGTGGAAATCCTGCAGAACTTCACCAATGCCATTTTGAAGGGTGAGAAGCTCCTCAGCCCGGCGGAAGAAGGGATCTTCAGTGTGGAACTGGCCAATTCCATCTTGCTGAGCACTTGGCAGGATAAGGCGATTGAACTGCCAATGACGGCAGCAGACTACGAACGCATCCTCATTGAAAAAGGAGAGGCGAGTACCTTCCAGAAGACGAAAGTGGTGGCGAAAGCCAGCGCGGACGACTTTGCCAAGAGCTTCCGTTAATCTGAGTTAGAGTGAATTTTGAGAGCGGTGCTCACGAGCACCGCTCTTTTTGTGGCTTGGAAGGCTGGGAACTTCAGTCTTTGACTATCCGTGCCGTGACAAAGCACAGCATCCGTTTTCCACCATCGGGTCCTTCATTGTCAGCTAACGGCAGCCAGACGCCGAGGAGGGAACTGCCGCCATCGGTGACGCTGGTGGTCGTCTGTACTTTCATGGTGTAAAACTTGGGCATCACGATGAGTTCGCGCTCACCAGCATCAGTGGGAAGTGACATCTGGGGCTCGTTGCCAAGATCAATGACGAACTCCGGGGCGATGTTCAGATCAATGGATTTGCCATCGGTTCCCAGCACGGGTTCCACCTCGAAACGGGCTCCGACGGGACGCATTTCAAAAGCGGTGGGAATGGGGACATCCACCCCTGACAATCCGGCTGGAACGGCGGGGGCATTTTTGGCACGACCGACGGGTGCCGTGTATTCCGTGGCGTAGATGCGTTCTTTGACAGATTCTGCTATCGCCCGCTGACCGCTTTTGGTCGTCACCTGCAGCGTGGCGGCGAGTTTGCTTTCACCCTCCTTGAGCAGGCGCTTCAGGGTGTCGTGCCATTTCAGGCTGGATGTGGGAAGATTTTCACCATGCAGGATTTCAGTGGCGATGGCCGGTGTAGTTTCGACAAAATCCACCGTGATTTGCAGGGTGGTTATAACAGGCTCCTGAGCAGCCAAGGGAAGGGCGCAGAGAACGAGAAGGGGAAGTAACGATTTCATAATGGAGTCAGATCAATGTTGGAACAAAAACTCGCGGGTGTTCAGCAGCGCCCAGGCGAGGTCTGGCAAGGCGGTGGTCGGGGATTCGCGGAGCCGAGCGAGAGAAATCTTGCGTTCAGATTCTAGCGGAGTGCGGCCCAGGGTGTCGAGAAAAAGCTGCTCCACCTGGGCTTCTGGGGCCACCACCGAACGGGCACTGGCAATGAGGGCACTGTCGGCAGAGGTGGCCTTTTCAACGATGGGGCTGGCAATCATCAGCCGGGCGACACAGTGGGACAGGGCAGGCAGGCTTTCATCTGCCCATTCCCGTGAACCTCGACCAAGAATGCGCAGCGGGTGTGCGGGGGGCAGCACCTGGGGCAGTTGGGCAGCGGGCACTCGGCCATCTGTTTGCCCAGCAGCGGGCAGGCAGGAGATAAACTTGTCCCACACCACTTCGGCTGGCAGCCTGCGGATGATGGGGGCTGGCAGAAAACCTTCCAGCATGGTGCCTTCCCGACCCTCAGGGGGGATCGCCTCGCGCTGGTAAGCCTGAGTGAGGGCGATGATGTACTGGAAACGCCCGATTTTATGATCGCAACGTTGGAACTCCTGCCGCAGCGCGGTGACGAATCCCCCGTGATCTGCCCGCATCCAGTCCTGCAAGAGGATGGAGGAGGAGGAGGGGCTCTCACATCCCAATCGCTGCTGGATCTCCTGCGGTGTAGCGGGGCTACTGGAGCCTTCGTTGAGGCGGGCCGCCTCTGCCTTGGGTAAGGCCGGGATGCCGAACATCCAGGACCATACCCGCAGGGCGCTCATGCTGTCCAAGCGTTCGCGATTGTCCTTGATGAACCATTGGGCTAGGCGGCTGCGGATTTTTTTTGGGTCTGCGGCCAGATGCAAAGCCGCTGGACGTGGCGAAAAACGCCGTTCATCTTTTTCAAAGTAGGGTAGAGATGGCACCACCTCATCTCCAGGCTTGCCATCACGATAGAAGTAATGGCGGGGGATAACGGTGCCTTCTGGAATGGG
>JAOZVT010001132.1 GCA_025869455.1 Prosthecobacter sp. | reverse complement strand
GGAATTCCAAGAGGGTGTATCGCTGCCCTGTGTGATCCGTGACCTTGGCATTCAGATAGATCGGTCCCGTTTGAGCTGCGGGTAACTTGACGGGCTGAAACTGTGATTCGTGGTTCTTCCAAACAAACCAGGCCGCATTTTCCCGTATCTGAATGCGCCGTCCCAGCGCCCAGTCATTCAGGTGGCGATAATAGGTGCCCAAATGGCCCAGGATTTCCTCGGACAACGAAGCGATTTGTTCACAAAAGAAAGCGCGTGTTTTGTCAGCGTAGTGTTTGCTGAGCTGGACAGCATCTCGCGAGACAGAGATGGCGTTCCTATCGCCCTGAGTGAAGTCACATTCGATGATGCCAAGCCGGAAGCCGTTCATGTCGGGAGACAGCCGGGCACCGATACCCAGCCAGGACACGACGACTGAGCTGATGGGGGTGATGATTTCGCCCTCATCCGGCCCCGAATGATTGCCTGTGACCGTGTTGTTTAAATCTCTGTTCATGCAGAGAAAGTTCAGTGAACGGCCCTCGGGAAGCTCGAAGTAGGGGAGGGTCAACCGGGCCACACCCCTACCTTCCGGCAGGGGAACCTCTACCTGCTCTAGCCTTAATGTTTCTTTGGCTAAAAGGTTGTGGGCCAGTTGGCGTTCGGCGTTAGCCTGCCTGCTCTGGACATTCTCTTGTCCATAGTTGATCTCGTCTTGCTCAGGTACGCATTGAACCCGGGGAAATTTGGAGACGATGGATTCGCGGATGAGGCCTGCACTCCATGTCCAGCCTTGGTCGAATTCCAGTTCGGCGTCACTGCTTCTCAAGTCCTTCAGTTTGTAGCTGAAGTGGCAGGGACTACGGAGAATGTGGCTGCGGAGGTAGTCGCTGAGTTTGTCGGCAAAGAACTCAGGATCACCGACCTTCTGGGCATCCAGGACCCACTCCATGGTGGTGCCGGGAGGGCAGGGGATGTCGAGGCGGCGGAGCTCGCCAAAGTCGCCGACGCCGTGGGTGGTGAATTGCCAGCGTTCGCTATCGTAGTCGCCACAATGCTGGTCGCGGCAGGTGGTGAGGGTGACGCTGCGGGCGAGCATGAAGTAGCTGAGGACGCCGATGCCGAACTGGCCGGTGCGGGCGAACTGGAATCCGGCGGCGGCGCAGTCGCGCTCGAGTTGGCGGATCTTGGGCCGGTTGGAATTTCCACTGACGAGGAGGTGGTCCTTGATGATGGTCTTGGTCATGCCGCAGCCACTGTCCTGACAGCGCAGGATGAGGCTGCCATCGGGCCGTTTTTCCAAGGTGAGGGTAACGCTTTCCCGCTGTCCGAGCTCTTTTTCCCATTTGGGATCGGCGGGGTGGGGCTGGCGTAGGCGCTGAAGGGCGATTTTTTCCCGCACGGCATCGAAGGCATTCTGGATGAGCTCGCGGACGGCGGCGAGGGGATTGCCATAAAGCTGCTCGCCAGAGAGGAGCTGGATGAGTTTGGCGGTGTTTGGCCGGAAGCCGCCCTCAATGTACTCGTAATCCTGCCCTGGCTGGAAGAGGCGGGCGCAGGCTCGCTGGAGTGGCCAGGAGCGCTTGCTCTTGGGCTGGCCGGGGCAGTGGTCGAAGGGAAAACGCTCGGCGAGGTTGGCGATGCCGGAGAGTTCGGCATCAATGTAGTCAGCCAGGGTGAGGATGGCCTTGTGGATGCGGGCGCTGGTGGGCTGCCCGGCCAGGACGACCTGATCCTCCTGGATGCTGAGGCTAATATGGTGGTCGGTTTGCCAATAGACGACGCTGCGGGGTCGGTCCTCGATATTCCGGTACTGGAAGAGGACATCGGGGGTCCGGTCAGGTGAGTTTTCCAGCATGTCGGCCATGCGCAGGAGGCAGGCTAGGTAGCGGAGGTCTAAACGCTGGACCTGCGGGGTGTGGCCGATGGGGCGGGGATCGTAGAGTTTGGACTCGAGCTTTTCATGGTCCTCATGATGGCTCTGGCAGAGGCGGATGAGGGTGGTCTGGAAGTCGTTCAGGTGATGGACGCCGCCGCTGATGTGTTGCCTGATCCAGTCGGCGCTCCACTCATTGTGCTGATGCCGGACGTAGAAGGTGATGAGCTCGTCGGCTTTCTCTAAGTCCACCGCCGCGCCCTGGCCACTGTGCAGCGGGGGATCCACCGGAGGCTCTTGCGCATCCAACCAAGCCTGGAAGGTGTCCTTTTCTACCTGAGTGAGTTCACTCTTGGCCGGGTCCAGAAGATGGGCACGATGACGCCTAACAAGGTCCAGCTTGGGGCTCATGCCGATGTCATGCAAGTAGGCGGCGAGGAGCAGCAGGGCGAGTTCATAATCCGAGACGTTCTGCCATTCCCTGGCAGGGATGATCTCCATGATGCGCTCGGCGACGCGGAAGGAGTGCTGGTCATTGTGCAGGGTGAAGTCCGTAGGGCTGGTGCCGCCAGAGCGGAGCAGGATCTCGATGGCATCCATGCAGTCCGGCTGCTGAAGGAAGATGCAAAGGGCCTCGGCGGTGGCGCTTTCCTGCCCGGGTTTCTTGCTGCGTTTCTCAAGCGTCTTCCAAAGGTTCGTATCCTTCCAGGTTTGAGTGTGTATCCGCGCGGGCATAAACGGGAATACACTTTATCTGCCCGGTGTGACAACCTTAATTGACAGACAGTGTCTGCATCAGACATGACATAGGTCGCTATCTAGCCAATTTAGGTTTTACTGGGTCAAGCGGTGATGGAGTTCGGCGTATCCCCCCAAGTTTTTTCCAGGGTTTGCT
>JAOZVT010001131.1 GCA_025869455.1 Prosthecobacter sp. | reverse complement strand
CTCAGCCAGTTCATCCGACCGAGTTCCACTCGTCAAAAGTCGAGAATCTAGGGGGGCTAGGATTTCAGGTGTCGCCCCGACAGGAGTACCTACGACGGGTGTGCCACAAGCAAGTGCATCTACTGTAACTAAGCCAAAACCTTCCAGCGCAAAGGTCGGCAAGACAAACAAATCCGCAGCACGATAATGATCGGCGAGTTGATCTTCAGGAATGAATCCAGCAAAAATGACATTGTTCTGGATTCGGAGCCGCTTTACCTGTTTTTCCAAGCGCTTTCGTTCCGATCCTGATCCTCCAATGACCAACTGAGCCTTTGGTTCAGACGCCAGAACCTCAGGCATCGCTGCGACCAAAAAATCCACTCCCATACGAGGAATCAATCTGCGAATAGTCAAAAGTAACGGGCCATCAATATCAAAGCCTAACCTTTCACGCGCCTCCACCTTTGAGCCAATAGGCCTGTATCTCGCTAGATCAGTGCCCCCCGGAATCACGCGCACTCTTTGCTCTGAAACTCCTAGCTCAATGGCTTTATCCCGGAAACACTCGCTGAGTACAATGACGCGTTGTGCCCGCAACAAACTGCTTTTTTCAATGGCCGTTCGCACGCTGCGCCGCAAACGAGGAAGCAGCCAATGCCCCGGTTTATCCCGAGTTTCCCCAACCCAACCTTCCTCATGCCAAGGACTATGAAAAGTACGCACCCAAGGCACATCCGAAGGCATAGCCACAGCGACCCCTGGTTCCGCATAAGCATGATGGCTGTGAACGATTGGCACAATACCCCGACGTAAATCCTCACGTATGTGAGCCGAGCGACTCGCCGCCTGCTTCAACGGCAAACTAGAGACCTTAAACCGCCTCACTTGCATGCCATCCATTGCCTCAAGCTCCGAGAACTTCGGTTGAAGCCCCATCGCCAAATGAGTGACCCGATGCCCCAAATGAACAAGCTGAAGCCCCAACTGCCAAGCCGAAACCTGACGCCCCCCCATCAAATCAGGCTGAACAAAATCCGACAAGAAAAGTAGATCCATCTGAAGAATGCCGAATTAATTGAATTACGTGAACTTTTCCCGGCGTGAGCTAACAAAGAATAGCCTTAAAGTTATACCAAACGACTCATGGTTATTTGAGGCTTCCTGATTTTATAAATTAACCGTGCGATTCCTTCTGCCATGAGCACACCGAGGACGCTGTAGAGTATGTCAAACCAAGTGAATCGCCGAGTTGGAATCATCAACTGAGCAGTTTCACACAGGATTAGGATCAATAAAATGATACCTAAACTAATCCTACGTTTCGGTTTATGATCCCATTGTAACAGTGCTGGAATAATGGCATAGCCAAAAGCCATGGGCAATGTCCTCAGATCATGATATGTATTTAGCCAAGCAATAAACCAGTGTGGTGTCATTGGCAGATCACTGGCACTTGGGCTTGTTCGTAACAGTAGGTATGAAATAATGCAGCCAATGCTGAACATCCAGCCCCATGTAAGTAAGATTGGCCAATGGGTTTTCAGACAAGGAAAGATAGAATGATTCTCTTGGTGTGGATGATTTATTAGAATATTGGAAGGCTATTTATTTATTTGCCTTTTTTGTTCAAAGGTTTTCACAACGCATAAGTACTCATACATGGCATGTAATTTGGCAAAATGGTAGCCTTCTATCCCATCCAAAAAACCTCGTTGCCAAACAAACACGTAAAGAAAGCGTAACATGGGCCTAAATGGCATTTTCTGAGACAACTGCTTTAATCGCCGTCTCAGACCCACCGCTCCATGCTGGAGACTACCGCTGCTGGCCTTTAGATACTGATCCAGTGCTACTCGCGCCTCCCAGTTGGCATAGCGATTATGCTTTTCCACAAAGACATCCACTGATGGAAACGCATAGTGATCCATTTCACACTTAAGACGGCCTGTCCTCCCACCCTCGATGACTACATGTTCATGTACCTCATTGTCGCCACTCGCCGTGGCGACATCCGTCAGCTTCTCATACCTCCCCAAACGATGACGGAACAATCGAAGATTCCAATTAGGATAATAAGCATGTTTCAGCCACTTTCCAAGGAACATGAACCGCCTGTTGATCCAGTATCCATCCAGAGGATGATTTGAGTCAGTAACAATCCTCCTAAACTCCTCCTCTGCCTCTGGTGGCATCACTTCATCAGCATCCAGAATAAAAACCCATTCATGAGAAAAAGGGAGGTTCTCCAAAGACCAATTTTTCTTTTTAGGCCAGATCCCGTTAAAATCGAACTGCACGACCTTGGCTCCATGAGCTTCGGCCATCGTCTGGGACTCATCCGTGCTGGCCGAATCCACTACAAAAATTTCATTGGCCCAAGCCACGGATTCCAAACAACGCGGCAGATTGTGAGCTTCATTTTTGATCGGAATAAGGATGGAGACAGGAACTTTCATGAGTCTGTGGAAGCAATAGTTCCATTGGCCAATTGAGGCCTAGTTTTAAGAGGTCGGGCTGGATTACCGCCGTAAATTGTCCAGGGTTCCAAATCCCTCACCGCAACGCTCCGTGCTCCGAGTATAGCTCCCGTACCAACCGTGATTCCAGGATGTACGAAGGCTTCGGCAGCGATCCACGCATCATCACCGATGACAATCTCACCTGGCACTAAGGGAAATCCAGGTTTTGTATAATCATGGGTTCCCCCACATAGGTGAGCGCCCTGAGAGATGACCACTCGCTTCCCAATCAGCATCTTTCCTTGGCAATA
>JAOZVT010001130.1 GCA_025869455.1 Prosthecobacter sp. | reverse complement strand
GATCCCGTCTTTGAAGGTTACACCATCGCTGGACGCAATATCCCCGCCAAGGTGCTCAGTAGCGACTATTACGACTACATCCCCCTGGCCGACAACCGGCACGGCGTAGTCATCGCGGACGTTTCAGGCAAAGGCACCGCTGCGGCCATCATCACCGCCATGTGCCGAAGCATCTTGCGCAGCAACGCATCCAGCAGCATTTCCCCTGCTGCCGTTTTAGGGGCCGTGAATCGGCAGCTCGCTCCAGACATCCGGGAAGACATGTTCATCAGCATGATCTACCTGGTTTTTGACCCAGAAACAGACACCCTCACGCTCGCCCGCGCAGGCCACACTCTCCCACTGATTTGGCGCAAGGAGTCAGGCAAAGTGGAAAGCCTCCATAGTGGCGGCTTAGCCGTCGGCATTGATAAAGGCGACGTCTTTGAACGTGTCACCAAGGACCTCACCTTTCAAATGCAGCCAGGTGACTGCCTCCTCCTTTACACTGATGGCGTCAATGAGGCCCTGGATGGAAAAGGTCTCGAATTTGGCGAAGAGCGTATCCACACCGACCTCGCCAGACTGGCCCCTCAAGGCTCTCAGGCCGTCGTTGATGGCATCATTGCAGATGTGGACAAGTTTCTGGGCGGCAAACGCTCGCATGACGACATCACCTTGATTGCGTTCCAGAAGGCGGCATAATGCTACCCCTCCGCACTCGTAGAGGCTGCCCTTAGAGGCATCTTCCCAGTGCAGAGACTCCCTTTCTTCAAATCTCAACCCCAATCCAAAACCATACCAGCTATGTCCGAGCCGAGTCCCTCCCCCGAGACCCAGCCTGAAATTCTTGAACCTGAAGTTGCCCCTGAAGCCACGGAGGAATCTACTGCACCGGTAGATCCTTTGGAAGCAGCTCAGGCAGAAGCAGCTCAGTGGAAAGACCTTGCCTACCGCAATGCCGCCGAATTGGACAATTTCCGCAAGCGCGCCACCCGCGAGGCCCAAGAGACCCGCTCCTTTGCGAATGCCGATCTGCTCCGCTCCCTTTTCCCCATCCTAGACAATTTCGAGATGGGCCTGGAGGCCGCACGCGCCGAGTCAGAGAAATCCATGATCTTCATGGGCATGAGCATGGTCCAGCGCCAGATCAGCGATTTCCTGCGTGAGCAGGGAGTCCAGGAAGTGGAAGCTCTTGGCAAGCCCTTTGACCCCAACCTGCATGACGCTGTCTCTCAAGAAGTCAGCCCAGATGTAGCTGAAGGCACCGTCCTCCGCGTCACCCGCCGTGGCTACAAGCTCAAGGATCGTCTCCTTCGGGCCGCCAGCGTCATCGTATCAGGCCCCCCAGTCCCAGCAGAATCAACCCCAGCCGCCTAATTCCCGAATCCCCCCATCATGGCAGAAAAACGTGATTATTATGAGGTGTTGGGCGTCTCCAAGGACGTCTCTGCCGATGAGCTAAAAAAAGCCTACCGCAAACTCGCCGTTAAATTCCACCCGGACAAAAACCCAGGGGACAAAACCGCCGAGGACAAATTCAAGGAAATTGGCGAAGCCTACGACATCCTCAGCGATGATCAAAAACGCGCAGCCTATGACCGTTACGGCCACGCTGCCTTCTCCGGTGGCATGGGCGGTGGCGGTGGTGGCGGCGGCTTCCACGATCCATTCGACATCTTTCGTGAAGTCTTCAGCGGAGCCGGTGGTGGCGGCGCAGGCGGCATTTTTGAAAGCTTCTTCGGCGGCGGTGGTGGTGGCGGCGGACGCCCGCAACGCCGGGACGGCCCCCAGCGCGGTAGCGATCTCCGCTACGGCATGGAAATCAGCCTGGAAGACGCCGCTCACGGCTGCGAACGCGAAATCGAGTATGAGCGCCTCAACAGTTGCAAGACCTGCTCCGGCAGCGGTTCCACCAGCGGCAGCGGCAAAAAAACCTGCCGCACTTGCGGCGGCGTAGGCCAGGTCATCTCCTCACGCGGCTTTTTCCAGATCCAACAAACCTGCCCAGACTGCAGCGGCTCCGGTGAAGTCATCAGTGACCCTTGCAAAAGCTGCTCCGGCACAGGCCGCTCCAAAGAACGCACCAAGCTCCGTGTCAAAATTCCAGCCGGCATTGAAGACGGCTCCCGTCTCCGCTCCGGTGGCAATGGCGACTACGGCAGCAAAGGCGGCCCAGCAGGTGACCTCTACATCGTCGTCCAAATCAAACAGCACGACATTTTCGAACGGGAGGGAGACGACCTCCACTGCCAGATGCCGTTAAGCTTTACCACCGCTGCCCTAGGCGGTGAAACCACCGTCCCCACCCTGGAAGGCAAAGCCAATCTAAAAGTTCCAGCCGGAACACAAAATGGCACCACCTTCCGCCTACGCGGCAAAGGCATGAAAACCCTCGGGGAAGATCATCATGGCGACCTCTACGTCCATGTTCAGATCGCCGTACCCACCAAACTGAACGCTGAACAAAAAGAACATTTGGCCGCCTTCGCCAAATCCTTTGGAGAAACCCCCTCCTCCACCATGGAAGAAAGCTTCTTTGAAAAAGCCAAAAAGTTCTTCAAATGAGGTTAGGCTCTCAAGCGTAACCTGTCCCTGAAACTAGAAAATCCGAATCCCATGAGCCAACCCAAAATCACCGCCTACCTGAAGACCTACTGCGGATGGAGCGAAGGCGTTCGCGCCATCTTCCGTAAATACAACCTGGACTTCGAAGAAAAGGACATCATCAAAAACCCAGCCTTCCGCTGGGAAATGGAACAAAAGAGCGGCCAGCC
>JAOZVT010001129.1 GCA_025869455.1 Prosthecobacter sp. | reverse complement strand
ATCTATCCTTGAACGACACTTCACCGACAGCATGGAGCGCCCCGGACCCGATATCGTGAACTCAATGGACGAACGCGCCGCGGAAGAACTCATCGAAGGCTCTAAACTCATATGGACGATGAGAGGCGGCACGAAACAAGCGACGCAAGAAGAGAAAGTAACTATAGACTTCGCTTTCGCCAGCGTGGTAAGCACCCGCCCCATCCGCAAAGGAGACATTTTTGCCACAGACAACATATGGGTAAAGCGCCCAGGAACCGGCGAGATACTTGCCGAGAACTATGAGAGCCTCCTTGGAAAGGTTGCAGCTCGAAATATCGAGACGGACGAACATATTTGCTGGTCAGATATCGAATGAAGAAACGAATTCTATTCTTGACAGGCACACGCGCTGACTTTGGGAAGATGAAGTCTCTGATTACCTGTATCAGAGACTCAAGCGATTTTGAGTATGGTATATTTGTAACCGGGATGCACATGATGTCACGCTACGGGCTTACGGCCAACGAGATCGAAAAGTCCGGTTTCGGCAACACATTCATGTATATGAATCAGAGTGAGGGCGACGGGATGGATAAAATCCTAGCCAACACCATAATCGGTTTAGGGCGGTATCTGGATGAATGCCACTACGATTTAATAGTCGTACATGGTGACCGTGTCGAAGCCCTAGCAGGCGCTACGACTGGGGCATTGCGAAATATACGGGTAGCTCACATTGAGGGCGGAGAGGTCTCCGGAACCATCGACGAGCTGCTCCGACACGCAATTACAAAGATGTCACACATTCATTTCGTTGCGAGTGATATCGCTAGAAAAAGACTTATACAGCTTGGAGAGCCTCGCGAAAACATATTCGTGATCGGATCCCCAGATATTGACGTAATGCTTTCGGACAGATTGCCTACTCTTGCCGACGCCAAGAAACGCTATGCGATCGACTTCGACAACTATGCGATCGCAATGCTTCATCCGGTAACCACCGAACAAAATCAGCAGGCAGTAAACGCGCGAATTTTTGTCGACTCACTCATTGAGAGTGGCCGCAATTATGTGGTCATCTACCCGAATAACGACCTTGGCTCCCAAGCGATTTTTGAAGCCTACAAAGTCCTTCAGGAAAACTCTCGCTTTCGGATTTTTCCGTCTATCCGCTTCGAACACTTTCTTACCCTCCTTAAGCATGCCGAATTTCTAATCGGAAACTCCAGCGCAGGCATCCACGAAGCCCCAGTCTATGCCGTACCGACAGTAAACATCGGTTTGCGGCAACATAACCGTATGACCCATGACAGCGTCTACAACACGGAATTCGACAAAGACTGCATTCTTGCCGCGATTGGCAGGTGCCTGAACGGCGAACCCGTTCCCCCTATTTATCACTACGGCAAAGGTGGCAGCGCAGAGAAATTTCTCGATGCGCTACTCAGCGACACGCTGACGACATCCACCCAGAAATATTTTAAAGACGTACCTTTCGATCATGATTAACAAGAAAAAGGTTCTTGCTCTCATTACTGCCCGAGCTGGCTCGAAGGGAGTCCCCAGGAAGAATATAAAGCCGCTAGCCGGCCACCCACTTATTACCTGGACCATCGCAGCCGCCAAAGAATCACGGTACGTGGATCGCCTCATAGTATCCTCTGACGGCCCGGAAATTATCCGCATAGCCGTTGAGCACGGGTGTGAAGCCCCCTTCGTTCGCCCTGCCGCCCTCGCCCAAGATGAATCATCGAGTATCGAGGTCATCGAGCATGCCATTAAATTTCTCAACGAAAACTTTGACTACCTTATCCTGCTGCAACCAACATCTCCATTCCGAACAGCAAGCGATATAGACCGATTTCTTGAGTTCTGTATCAAGAACAATGCGAATAGTGCCGTTTCGGTCAGCAGACTAAAGAAGCATCCTATGTATATGTACCGCATCGAGAACAACCGTTTGGTTCCGTTTCTCGACAACGGGAGCATACAACTTCGCCGGCAGGACATGCCACCGGCCTATGAGCATAATGGAGCCCTGTACTTTGCCAAGATTAATCACTTGATGCGGGAAAGGAGCTTCAATACGCCTGAGACGCTGCCCTACATTACCGAAGGCATTATCAATGTCGATATCGATACGCCGGACGATTGGGATTATGCTGAATCGATAGCACGTAAAGCGAGCATCCATCCATGAGTAGCTCTGTTGCTGTCTATCTTGTTAAGACTGAATTGGAAGCGCTAGCGTCAGAAATCATTGCCGGCCGCTTTGAGACAGACAGTTACAACCTGTTAGCCTATAGTGGAAAACAGACTCCGTTCCTCCTACAGCCCGAATCATTTGACTGCCGCTTAGCATTCCCCGCCGCCTCGAAGCGGGGAATGTTTTCGGAACGACGCTCTATCTGCCACAACCTTGATGCTCTTACAAGAGAGCTGCGCAAGCTTAATGCTGAGCCCGATTCAATCCGAATCCATCTACCTCGCCTATCAACGTCGAAAAGCAACTACACTATTAATCACTTAAGGAAGGAATTTCCCCGGAGCCTGATAAGCGTATGCCTTATCCCCCACGGGCTTGTGAGCGTGGAGCGAATCCCAATTACAAAACTTCAAAAAATAAAGCTACTCAAAAAGAAATGGAACCCGATCAACTTGCTCTTTCCACGGCTGCGATACTATATCCCAAACGGCGATCTTATCGGCGGCACAGACAATATCGTCCAGAAGATTTATACATTCCCGAGCATCACCGCCCCCTTTTCGATAGAAAAAAT
>JAOZVT010001128.1 GCA_025869455.1 Prosthecobacter sp. | reverse complement strand
AGTGATTGCGCACGATCTCCCAATCTCCGGTCATTTTCATGCCCGTGGCTGGATCAAGTGCCACTTCATCCGCAGCCAAGGACCAGGATGCTGTCGTGAGTAAAAGAAAGGTCAGGAGTTTCATGGTTTAAACCCCCTGGATGGCGATGCGGTGGCAACTGTTGTTGAGGTAACCTTTCGGGTTCCAACCCGGCAGCATCATAGGCTGGCTATGGCCGTGGCTGTCCACAGCGCGTGCCCAAATCTCATAGTAGCCGATTTGTGGCAGTGTGAGATTGGCGCTCCAGTGTTGCCATGCGTAGCGGTTCACCGGCGCTTCTAGGTCGGCCTTTTTCCAAGTGCTGCCAAAATCCAACGAAACGAAAACCTCTTTCACCTCAGCTTCCCCAGCCCAGGCATGACCACGGCATGTGAGAGTTTCCTTGATGGGATGATTGACGCCGGATTTCGGGAAAGTCACCAGGGACTTCACGGGCATGGATTCAATGACGACCATGTCTTCATCTGGCACCTTAGAGCCGGGAGCCACGGGGTAACGCGGCATGCGGTAGGATCCCTCCGTCATCTTTTCGCCATCATGTTCACGGTCGCGAATGACGATCTTTTTCAACCACTTGCCGCAGGTGGAGGCAGGCCAGCCGCCAATCATCAGCCGCAGTGGATGCCCATTGAGCAGAGGCATGTCTTCACCATTGAGGGCAAAGGCGATGAGGGATTCTTCCTGCAAAGCTTTAGCGATGGGCACTCCGCGTGAAATCGCATCCTTTTTCGGGTCGCCCGACAAATGCGTGTCCGCTCCGTAGTAACCGATATAGACAGCATCCGGCTTGATGCCGCAATGCTTCAGCACATCCGCCAAGCGTACGCCGGTCCACTTCGGGCAGCCGACCCCACCGACCGTCCATTGCGTTCCGTGGGCCGGTGGATTGTATTCACTGCGGCCATTGCCCGCACACTCCAGCACCATTTGTAGGGTGTGGTGTTCAAACTTTTCCTTCAGTTCTTTCAGGGTGAAAGTGGTGGGCTTTTCGCAACTTTCCCCACTGATCTCCAGGGTCCAGGTTTCAGGATTGGCCACTTCAGCGGCAGGCGGATGGCCGTTGTTACGCACAAAGAGGTGCTGGGCCTCGGTGACCTTGGCGTCCAGCAGATGAGCAGGCACTTCGGCAATGAAGGGGCGGTCATTGAGCAGCGTCAGATCCTCCTTGCCGGGGAACGTCGGTGCCGGAGTTTGGGCCAGCCCCAGGGGGATCAAACCTGCGGGCAGCTTATCCCCAAAGACAATCTCAGCGCCGACTGCGGCAGATAGGCTACCTAGGCCGAGCCGACTGAAAAATCCTCGTCGGCTGAAGGGACTGGCAGGGGTGGATTTCGTGTCTGGGGTAGCGTCTTTCATCACGGTTATAAATAACGATTCAAAGGAATGAATATTCCTTCTAAAACATCACGGTTTGATCGCTTTGCCCACCATGTTGTTCTGAAACAACAGAACTTTCCAAGCTCCATCTTCCTTGACGAAGATGCGCGTGAAGAGAAATCGTGTCGCCGGCACTTGCCTTCCCCCGCGAATGGCCTTGGCCTCAATGATCCCTGTGGCCACGGCCATTTCACCCCGCACGTACCAGCGCAGCGTCGGGGTATCATAGGCTGTGAACTCCAGTTCTCCGCTTTCGATGTCCCGCAAAAAAGTCTCCTTATCCAGAGCCATGCCGAAGACATTGTTATGCACGTGACTTTCAGAAAGCAGGCCGCGCAGGGTCGGCACATCTTCACTCAGGTAAGCCTGCGTCAGCTTCTTATTTAGCGCCGTGAGATCCGCCACCTTAGCGGGATCCGTCTCCCACGTCATCGTGTCCTTGCGCAGAAGACCGCAGGAGACACAGGCCAGACAAACAAAAGCCAAAAGCATGGAAAAACGAGACATGCCCTTTTCATGAAGCCCCTAGGATGGCTTGTCACCTGCGAAGTGGTTGAAAACGGATATCGTTAGATCAGCCTGCAGAAGGAGTCAGGAGTCTGCTCAGGCACCGACCTGATGACGATCCGCGCATCCAGTGCTACGATGCCTTCCGGCAGGGCTAATAGTGGATTGATGTCCAGTTCCACAATGCGTCGTTCTTGTTGCACCAGTCGCGCAAAGTTTACCAGCACCTCGTCCAGCGCCGCTAGATCCACAGCCGATCGCCCGCGTACACCGTGTAGCACTTGAGCAATCTTCGTCTGCTCGATCCAGTGCCTTGCCAGGGTATGAGTCAGCGGAGGCAGAACCAAAGCGCGATCCTGAAAGACCTCCACAAGAGTCCCGCCAGCACCGAAGAGCAGCACAGGACCGAACTGTGCATCCGTACTCGCCCCCAAGATCAATTCAGTCCCTTTTGCCATCACCATACGTTGCACGGTCACCCCCGCAAACGCCTCGTCACCGTGCAGGGCTGTCACGCTATCGTGAATGGTCTGCCAGGCTTCATGCACGGCGGCAGCATTCATCAAATGGAGTTGCACACCACCACAGTCACTCTTGTGCGTGATGGTAGGAGACAACAACTTTACCACCACGGGAAAACCCAGCGCTTCTGCGGCGGTGACAGCGGCCTCCTCATCCTGAGCCACTCGCGTTTCTACCACAGGAATCCCCGCTGCAGATAATACCAGCTTGGCTTCCGCCTCCGTGAGCAACGTGCGCCCCTCCTTTAGCACGGTATCTATCATGGTACCGATGATCTCCGGCAACGCTACCTTCTCCATAGCAGAGGCTTGCTGTGTC
>JAOZVT010001127.1 GCA_025869455.1 Prosthecobacter sp. | reverse complement strand
CGATTGTCGTGGGCAAAGAAATCTCCAGCGACGTACTGTCGCCCAAGTTTCTGAATGCCCCATAGTGCTGAACAACTATTTTCATTTTTTCACATCGAACCCTTGTTTCTTTATTTTTTCGAGGGCATCGGACAGGAAGGGAGAGAGAACCTCCCAGCATTCCCGAACCGCCTTCGGCGAACCCGGCAAGGCGATCACAAGCGTCGCGCCGACCATGCCCGCCGTCATGCGCGACAGCCATGCCGTATCGGTATAATGCAGGCTCTCCGTCCGCAGAATGTCGCCCAACCCATCCAGCATCCTGTCGCTGATCGATGCAAGAACCTCCGGCGTCACATCGCGTGGGCCTGGCCCCGTACCGCCAGACGCCAACAGAACGTCCGGCTGCGATGATTTGCAAATATCGACTATCGCCTGTGCAATATTGTCTTTGTGATCGGGAACGACCTCATAAGCTGCGATTTCTGCACCAGCATCCGCAAGAAGCTCTTTAAGGCAGGCGCCGGATTCATCCGCATATTCGCCCCGCGCTGCACGATCACTCATCACCAGAACGGCAGCTTTCTTACCTTCCAAAAATTGTGCGCTTGGCAACTGATCTTTCAACCATGCCGGAATGCCGCCGGAGCTGATCCAGTTCCCGCTCTTGCCGCCCGTCTTGACCAGAAGGCGCACGCCCTCGATTGACAAGTTCGGGTCTGTTCCCTTCGTCAAATCCCAAATGGTCAATAGGGCGGCATTGACGCCAGCCAGAGTCTCCATTTCAACGCCCGTCTTTGCAAATGCCGCTGCCTGCGCGTAAACCGTGACGCTGTGATCTGTAGCATTCAAGTCGCAATGGATCGTGACCTGATCCAGAGGCAAGGTATGGCACATGGGGATCAGGTCGGGCGTTTTCTTAGCGCCCATGATGCCGGCCGCTTCAGCCAGAGCCAATACGTTTCCTTTCGGCAACGTCCCATCACGGACAGCCTCGAAAGCCTCTCGGTTCATTTTGATTTTTCCGCAGGCAACGGCGCGACGGCGTGTCGGACGTTTGCGCCCCACATCAATCATTTTGAAATTAGGGTTGTTGCTGACCTCGAATTTTAAGATTTCTTTTGCTTGTTTCATGATGCTTTCCTGTGTGTTTTTTATCCGCCGATAGAGGCCAAGTGCGGCGTGATGCCCGTATTCCCCTCATGCAAGAAATGGGTCGATTTCTTAAAGTTCATGAGGGATAAAATTTTGTCCTGAAGCTCTTCCTGCTGATCGTCCGATTGTAGCAACTGGCGCAGGGAATAGCCGCCTTCACCAAATAGACACAGATGCAGGTTTCCCTTCGCCGACACGCGCAAGCGGTTACAGGTCTTGCAGAAATCTTTGGAATACGGCGCTATCAAACCGATAGTACCCATGCTGTCGTTGCTTTCAAATTCCTGCGCGGGTCCGGCACCTTCTTCTCGCGGTTTTAAACTCCAACCCCGTTGCAGTAGCCGCTCCGTAACGTATGTGCCGGGCAAATGGTGTTGCGCGAAGTAGTTGCCGTTGTCGCCTGTACGCATCAGCTCGATAAACCGTACCGATACAGGCTTATCCGCTACGAAATCAATGAAATCGTCAATCTCTCCGTCGTTCATGCCCTTAAGAAGCACGGCATTAATTTTGACCGTCTTGAACCCGACACGGAAGCATTCCTGCATACCTTCCAGAATTTCATCCAGCCTGTTGTGGCCTGTGATCTGCTCAAACTGTCTCGGCTTGAGAGAATCGATGCTGATATTGATTGCATTCAGCCCCGCATCGAAATAATCCTTCGCCCGTTCTGGCAACCTGTATCCGTTGGTCGTGAAGGCCAGTTTCTGAATGCCTGGGATTTTTGAAATCCCGCGCGCGATCTCGATGAAATCAGGCCGTACCGTCGGCTCTCCGCCCGTCAGCCTGATCTTCCACGCGCCAAGCCCCGCAAAAGCCGTCACCAACCGAAACATTTCCTCTGGAGACATATAGCTTTCACAGCCGGTTTTTTTGTAACCGTCCGGCAAGCAATACGAACATCGGAAGTTGCAAACATCCGTGACCGACAGGCGCAGATAGGGGAAGCGCCTGCCAAAATTGTCCGCAATCTGCGGAACGTCTTTCATATCTGTTCTCCTTTCCAAGTCGGGAGGCCGGGGCGTTTCCACCCACGGCCCCGGCCTTCCGTCCATATCCGGCAAGAAAGCAGGACTTAGGGCCAGAAGGCTCGGAGCTACCACACCGACATGGCGTGGCGAATCTTATCCGTTGCAGTATGATGGATATGTAGAAAGCGGGACTTGATCTGAATCAAGCCAGAAAGGGATTGGAAATGCTGGGTTTTTGGGTATCCCTTGGCGCGTTTATCGGGTCGCATATTCTTATCTCGCGGACAGCTATAAAGCCCTGGCTGGTGGCGCGGCTGGGAATGAAGACCTATCTAGTCCTCTATTCAGCCCTGAGTATTCTTCTCCTGTCGTGGCTCGTAAAAGCGGCACAGGCCGCACCCAGAACCGATCTCTGGCCGTGGAACCATGCACTGTACTGGTTTCCGGCCCTCCTGATGCCGCTGGCCTTTGTGCTGCTGGTGTCCGGCTTCATTGTCAGCAACCCTTTGTCGATTGCCCCTAAAGACGCTCCCTTCGACCACGAGAAGCCTGCGCTGACCGTAGCGCTGACCCGACACCCCATTTTGTGGGGGTTCATCCTGTGGTCGTTTTCTCACTTAATCGTGAACGGGGAATTTCCTCTGGCGTTAATGTTTATTATTTTCC